>RECL01000090.1 GCA_007694025.1 Spirochaetaceae bacterium | reverse complement strand
CGAAGCCGTACCGGTTCTCATCGGTCGCGTTCGCGTTCGCCATGTGAGCGGTGCGCCCGTGGTGGAAGGTGCAGTCCCCGGCGCGAAGCGGCAACGTGACCCGCTCCTCCCACCCCAAGTCGGGCGCCAGACCAAACAGACTTCCCGCGTCGCGCAGGTTCTGCACCGTGAGATCGGTCATCCGGTGTGATCCCGGAATGAAGGTCATGCACCCGCGCTCGACCGGGACGTCATTCAGTGCGACCCAGCACGAGATCGGATGCGTCGAGTTCGCGTGCGGCCAATAGGGCTGGTCCTGGTGAAAGTGCGTCGGGGCTTCGTTTTGCGGTGGCTTCACCAGGAGGTGATCGTGCCAGAGCCGCATCTTCACGCCCGCAAGCGCCTCGGCCGCGGCGGTGATGTTCGGGTGGAGCGTGAGCCCTTTCAGAACATCGCTCATCCGCCACGTGTTCACGTACTGGCGGAATACCTTGCTGTCCGGCGCCAGTTCGCTCGCGGTCGCAAGGACCTCATCCGCAGCAACGCGGAAGGTCTCTGCCTCCTGCGGAGTGATGATCCCGCGAACCCTGACGAATCCGTTGTTGCGGTAGTAGTCGACCTGTTCGGCCGTGACGCGTTTTGTGCTCATGATCAGGAGAATACCGCGAACGGCTCCCCGGGGCCTTGAACAAGAGCGCTAAAAAGTTGAATGTTTCCGGCATGCGTCCCGAGTATCGGGTGACTCAAGAGCACGTCATGCTCTCTTCGGTGCGGCCGGTCGTCTGCACTCGTCTGATCGTCGGCGGCGGCGAGCTCGACCACTCGACAGGCGATCGCCACACGGTGCACGCGCACGACCACGACTACTTTGAGATATTCATCGTCCACGAAGGATCGGGCATGCACGTTACCGCTGATTACCAGCGTGAACTTGTGCCGGGTACTGTAGGGTGCACAGCACCCGGTGAGGTACACGCGCTCGACGACTGCGTCGGCCTGACCGTCACGAACGTCTACTACCTTGCCGAATGGCTGTTGTCGGGGATCGTCGACCTGTGGGACCAGGAGCACGTCCGCGCGCTCTTCCTGGAGCCTGCGCTCTTTCCGGCCGCCCGTTCGCGAACGGTACCGCACTTCAGCCTGACTCCGGCCGAACTTTCGGCGGTCGAGCGCGAGCTTGCCGATCTGTCGGCTGAGAACGCGAGCACGGCTCCGTCGATTCTGCTCCTGCGTTCAACCCTGATGAAACTGATGGTTCATCTTGCGCGCGCGTACGACCGTTCGCTCGCCGACGATACTCGCCGAACACACGCCGTACCGCAGAGCCGGCGCCGCGATGAAGTGTGGGCGCTCCTGGTCGCGGTCGAACACGCGATTCAGCGGGGCAATCCGTTGTCGGTCGGCCAGGTCGCGGCGCGGTATTCGATCACCGCCGACCACCTGAGCCGGCTCTTCCATGAAGCGACCGGAACGTCTCCGCGCGAATATCACGGGCACCGCCGGATCATGACCGCCGCATCGCGCCTGCTCGCGCCGGGGGCGCGCGTTACCGATATCGCGCTGGACCTCGGGTTCTCCGACACCGCGCACCTGTCCCGCCAGTTCCACACAACGCTCGGCGTTTCACCGCGCGAATACCGACGACGCTACACCGTCGGATCCGACGGTTCGACTTCGCTTACATGAACAGACCGGCTACGCTCACCATCGCGACCATATAGAGGAAGGCCGCGATCAACGAGTATTTCCTGGCCTCCTGGCCGGCCTGCTTCGCGGCGGCTGCCTCTTCGACCCCACGCCTTCGAAGCCGGGCGGCGCCGATTCTGGACCACCCGAACCCAACGATTACCATCAGGACAATCACGCTCGTAGCTCGAATCAGGGAGTTCATCTCAGTCATCTCCATTTCGCGCGCAGCGCCGACGCGCGCGCGGGTGCGGTATCGATCATCACTTCTTCACCGGCTTGAACTTCCTGTTCAGCCAGGGGGTGAACAGGTTCATCGCCAACACGGCAAAGGTGGTGCCTTCGGTGAAGATGTACTCACCGGGCGTCTGCCAGCCCCACCAGCGCATGCTCATTATGATCAGTCCGACACCGGCACCAAAGATGATCTGCCCCTTCGGAAACCGGGGGGAGGTCATCGGGTCGGTGGCCATGAAACACGCTCCCAGCATCAGACTTCCGGCAAAGAAGTGGAACAACGGGTTCTGTCCGGCGATCAGCGCGAGCACCAGTACCACAGAGAACGCGGCGGCGGGAATCCGCCAGCGGACGAACTTCTTGTACACCAGAAGCGAGAACCCGATCAGCAACGCCAGCGTAGAGATCTCACCGAGTGCGCCGGGGATGCGTCCAAGAAACATGTCGAGCAGCGGTACGCCCGCGGTCTGCCCGGTCTCGCGCAGGATCTCCAGCGGAGTCGCGGTGGTTACCAGGTCAACGGGGCGTCGCCACGGAAGGATCGAATCGGGAAAGACGAAGAGGTAGAACAGCCGCCCAAACATCGCGGGGTTGAACAGGTTCTTCCCCAGGCCGCCCAGAAGCTGCTTCCCGGCAACGATCCCGAATACGGCCGACGCGGCAATCGCGTAGACCGGAGTCGATATCGATACCGCCATGCCCAGCAACATACCGGTTATCGCTGCGCTCCCGTCGGTCACGGTGATCTTCTGACCGGTGACTTTCTGGTAGATCGCCTCCGCGGCAATGGCCGACGCGATACCGGTCAGGATCCGCACCAGCGCACCCAGGCCGAACGCGTACACCGACCACGCCGCCGCAGGTGTCAGCGCCATGAGCATCCAGATCATGATCTTCATTCTGCCTCGCCTCTGCCGATGCTACCCCCAAACCTACGGATCGAGTCCACCGGCGCCTGATTGTTCGGGGACAATGTATCGTGGACGGCAGGACGGGGCAACCGCAATCGGCCCATTCGCTGTGGACCTGGGTATCGCGCCTACTCGGACCAGTAGAGTTCGAGGTGGAGCGGTAGGGCTCGTGCATTCGCGCGATCGCGACCCGATTGCAGTCCGCTCATACAAAGTCGACGGCCGTTACAGCAGGAAATCCAGGTAGTTCCCCGAGTCGACGACCTCGAACGTGGCGGTCGGGTACGCCTGGCTCCACTGCGACGGAACGGCCGTCTTGCGACGACGAAACTTGAACTCGTAGGCGTGCAACGTTCCGCCGCGCTCCTCAATGAGATCGATCTCCTGTTGCTCCCACGTTCGCCAGAAGAAGACATTGCGGCTCAGGCGACTATACGACGCACTCTTGAGCCGCTCCATGAAGATGAAGTTCTCCCAAAGCGAACCAATGTCGTTTCGGTTTTCGACCCGGTTGAAGTTCGCGATTAGAGCGTTTCGTACACCGTTGTCGTAGAAGTAGTACTTCCCCTGCCGGGTCACCTCCTGGCGCAGATTGCGGCTGAAGCCACGCACGTTGTAGAGCACGAACGCCTTCTCCAGGAGATCCACGTAGCGGGCGACCGTCTTATAGTCTATTCCCAGGCTCCCACCGAGCTCACGCAGAGAGACCTCGCTACCAACCTGGTACGCAAGGAGCCGAAGCAGATCCAGAAGCACCTTCGCACTCTTGACCCGCTCGAGCGCCAGGATATCCTTGAGGAGGTAGGATCCCGTCAGCTCGTTCAGGAGATCGACCCTTGACTGGGCATTCGGCGCCGTCAGAATCTCCGGATACGTCCCGTACACCAGATAGTCGCCAAGCCGCTCGCGCAGCTCGGACCGATTCAGCTGTTTGGATAGCTCGAGTTGAGAAACCGGGTAGAGCGTCAGCGTGGACTTCCGGCCGGTAAGCGGTTCGCCGATCTGCCCCGATAGTTCCAGCGACGCAGAACCGGTCACAACGATGCGACAGGCCGGTTGCGAATCGACAAGGAGCTTGAGACTCAGACCGATCTCCGGGACCCGCTGCGCCTCGTCGATCACAATAAGATCGTATCCGTGGACATACTCCCGAAGCAGATCCAGATTGCGCGATCCCCACACCTCGTGTACACGGATATCATCGCCGGTCGTGTACCGAACGGATAGCCCGGCAGAGCGCTCCAGGCGACGCACGAGCGTAGTCTTGCCAACCTGCCGCGGCCCGTAGAGAACAATGATCTTCCCGGGAGGCGCGTGGTCGAGCAGGTTGTCGTAGACGCGCGGTATCCAGTCCACGCGCACACCATAGCATCGAATATCCTCATAATCAACCTATTATAAGGAGTCGAAATCCTCATAATAGGCTAAAGATCCGATCGTCAGCCCTCGCCTCGCACCGTCATCGGCAGCGTCTCGTAATCGACCGGGCCGTTTTCTACCAGATGGCACGCGACCGACTGCGCGTCGCTCAGGAGGTGCTGCGCCGGTTTTTCTGCCGCGCATCGCTCCATCGCAAACGGACACCGCGTGTGGAACGGGCAGCCGGCCGGAGGGTTGATCGGCGACGGCACGTCGCCCACAAGTGGCACGGGCCGACTACGCTGCTTGGGATCCGGGATCGGAATCGACGACAGGAGCGCGCGGGTGTACGGGTGCTGCGGGTTGCGGAAGATCGTGCGGGTATCGCCGATCTCCGCGATCTGCCCCAGGTACATCACGATGATCCGGTCGGAGATGTGACGAACAACGCCCAGGTCGTGCGCGACAAAGATGTACGTCAGGCCCAACTCTCGTTGGAGCTTCTTCAGCAGGTTGATCACCTGCGCCTGCACCGACACATCCAGCGATGAGACCGCCTCGTCGCAGACGATCAGCTTCGGCTCGACCGACAGCGCGCGCGCGATCGCGATCCGCTGCCGCTGTCCGCCGCTGAACTCGTGCGGGTAGCGGTCGACATGCTCGGCCTTCAGGCCGACCATCTCAAGCAGCTCGACCACGCGCTCGCGGCGCCGCTGCTTCGGCACAACGTTCTGAATCGACATCGCTTCGTTGAGGAGCTGGGAGATCGTCTGCCGCGGATTGAACGACGAGTACGGATCCTGGAAGATGATCTGCATGTCGCGTCGGCGATGGCGCAGCGCGCTGCGCGGCAGCTCCAGAAGGTTGTCACCGTCGAAGTACACCTCACCCGACGTTGGTTCCTGGAGCCGCAGAACCGACCGCCCGGTGGTCGACTTGCCGCACCCCGACTCTCCGACGATGCTGAGCGTCTCCCCCGGATAGACGTCGAACGTGATCCCGTCGACCGCCTTCACGACATTCTGGATCCGGCCCAGCACGCCTCCGCGGACTGGAAAGTGCTGACGGAGTTCCTTTACGCGCAGGAGCGGTTGTCGATCACTCATTACCGGCCTCCTGACGCGACCGCTCGGCTTCGCTCCACTGCGGCGTGTACTGCCAGCAGCTCACGGTGCCGCTTCCCTCCGGCGTCAGCGCCGGCGGATTCGCGTGGCAGAACGGGGTCGCGTGCCTGCACCGCGGCGCGAACGCGCAGCCCGACGGGAGATTGAGCGGCGTCGGAACACTGCCGGGAATAGCGTTGAGCTCCTCCTGCTCACCGACGTGCAACGGGAGGGAGTTCAGCAACCCGATCGTGTAGGGATGGAGCGGCCGCTCAAAGAGCGCCTCCACGCTGTTGTACTCGACAATCTTGCCCGCGTACATCACGGCGACGTTGTCGCACGTCTGAGCGACCACGCCCAGGTCGTGCGTGATCAGCAGCACCGCAAGACGGAACTCCTGCTGCAGTCGCTTCAGGAGGTCCAGGATCTGCGCCTGGATCGTCACATCCAGTGCCGTCGTCGGCTCGTCGGCGATCAGGAGCGCCGGATTGCACGCGATCGCGATCGCAATCATCACGCGCTGGCGCATACCGCCGGAGAGCTGGAACGGGTACTGCGCAGCACGGTTGCGCGGCGACGGGATCCCGACCAGGTCGAGCATGTCGATCGCCTTGGCCATTGCCGCCCGGCGGTCGAAGCCTTCGTGGATGCGGATCGCCTCTGCGATCTGCTCGCCTACCGTGAACACCGGGTTGAGCGACGTCATCGGTTCCTGGAAGATCATAGAGATCTGCTGCCCGCGAAGCGCGCGCATCTCCTGTTCGCTCTTCGGAAGGAGGCTCTCGCCGCGAAGCAGGATATCGCCACCGACGATCCGTCCGGGATCGCTCAGCAACCGCATGATCGATAGCGAAGTGATACTTTTTCCGCATCCCGACTCACCGACGATCCCGAGCGTTTCACCCTCGTGCACGACGAAGTTGACGCCGTCGACCGCTTTGACTTCACCCTGGTCGGTGAAGAACGACGTGCGCAGGTCGCGCACTTCCAGCAGCGGTGCCAGGCCCTGGGAGGAGTTCATCTGCATCACGACAGCTCGATCCGCTTGTTCAGGAACCGGTACGTCACGTCGACGACCAGATTCACAACCATGAACGACACCGACGCGACCAGCACCGCCCCCTGCACGACGGGAAAGTCGCGCGCGGCGATCGCCCCGACCATCAGTCGGCCCAGTCCGTTGATCGCGAAGACCGTTTCGGTGAGTACCGATCCGCCCAGGAAGAAACCGAACTGCAACCCGACGACCGTTACGACCGGGATCAGTGCATTGCGCAGCGCGTGCTTGTTGATCACGATCGCTTCGCGAACGCCCTTCGCGCGGGCGGTACGGATGTAGTCCTGCCCGATCACCTCCAGCATGCTCGACCGCGTCATCCGCGCTATGACCGCGGCACCGGCGGTGCCAAGCGTGATGACCGGCAGGACCGCCTGCTGCAGCGTGCCCCACCCCGCCGCCGGGAGCCAGAACAGTTGCACACTGAACCAGAAGATCAGCATGATCCCCAGCCAGAAGCTCGGCATCGACAACCCGAACAACGCGACCAGCATGATCCCGGTATCCAGCAGTGAGTGTCGCCAGACGGCGGACACCACCCCGGCGGTCACGCCGATGAACACAGCCAGCATGATGCTCATCGTCGCAAGCTGGAGCGTCGTCCAGTAGCGCGACGTGAAGATCTCCTGCGTGACCGCGCGGTTGTTCCTGACCGAGCTCCCCAGATCTCCCTGAAGCGCGTTACCCAGGTAGCGCAGATACTGGATGTGCAGCGGATCGTTGAGCCCCAGCCGCTCGCGCATCCGCTCCAGCTGCACCGGAGACGCCTGTTCGCCCGCCATGATCATCGCCGGGTCGCCGGGAACCAGATGGAGGAGTGAGAAGACCAGGAAAACGACGCCCAGCAGGACCGGGATCATCTGCAGCAGCCGTCGTGCGATGTAGACGCCTAGTGACATTGCTCTCCCCCGCCTACTTCAGCCTGGGGTCGAGCGCGTCGCGCAGCCCGTCCCCCAGCAGGTTGAACGACAGGACCGCGAGCATGATCGCAAGCCCAGGAAAGAGCGTCACATGAATCGCGTTCCAGATGAAGTCGCGCCCGGCCGCCAGCATCAGCCCCCATTCCGGGATCGGTGGCTGCGCGCCAAGCCCCAGGAACGACAGGCCGCTCGCGATCAGGATCGCGGTCGCGATGTAGAGGGTCGCCTGGACGATGATCGGCGACAGCACGTTCGGCAGCACGTGCTGCGCCAGGATTTTCACGTCGCGCGCTCCAAGCGCGCGGATCGCCTCGACGTATTCCAGGTTACGAACCGCGAGCGTCGACCCGCGGACGATGCGCGCAAACGTCGGCACCGAAAAGATCGCGATCGCGATCACGACGTTGTCCAGCGACGCGCCAAGCGCGCTCACGATCGCGAGCGCGAGCAGTATCCCGGGAAAGGCCAGGAGTATGTCCATCATCCGCATGATCAGCGCGTCGACCCACTTTCCGTAGTACCCCGCTACGATGCCCAGGGTGACTCCGATGATCATGCCGAAGAAGACCGACCGGAACGCGACCCAGAGCGTCACCTGCGTCCCGTAGATGACGCGGCTGTACACATCGCGTCCAAGATTGTCCGTTCCAAACCAGTGCTCGCTCGACGGAGGTGCGAAGCGGTTCGTCGGGTTTTGATACCGCGTCGGGTGATGCGTCGCAAAGAGCGACGGCGCGGCCGCGACCACGAGCAACAGGATTATGTACGCTCCGCCAACGACGGCGGCGCGGTTCGCAAGCAGCTTACGAAAGAGAGTGCGGCCTCTGCCGACCGGTGCGATCCCGGGATTAACGACAACGCTGCCGGTATCGTCGGCCAGAGACGATCCTGAAAGTGACTGGCTCACCTGTACCTTCCTGACGCCGGAGAGCCCCCGGAGGGGCCCCCCAGAAGAGATGCCCGGTCCGAACGGATCGGGCAGAGAGACTCAGCGGTTAACGATGACGTTCCGGATCAGCATCGTGTTGTCGGGATGGTGAGCGTACCCGGTGACGCCGTTCGCCAGAGCGATCATCCACTTCGGATGGTAGAGGTTCAGCATCGGAGCCTCGTTGACCAGGATCTCCTGCGCTTCGTGGTAGAGCCGCTCGCGCGCCGCAAGGTTGGCTTCGCGTCGGCCAAGGTCAAGGAGCTCATCGACTCGAGCGCTCGCAAAGAACGACCGGTTACCCGCCGCGCCGTGGTTCGACGAGTGCAGCAGCGCGTACATGCCGTAGTCGGCATCCGCGGTCACCGTGACCCAGCCCAGAATGAACATGTCGTGCAGCCCTTCGGCGGTCTGCGCAAGGTACGCGCCCCACTCCAGAACCTCGATGTTCACCGTGATCCCGACCTCGGCCAGGTTGTTCTGGACGATCTCGGCGATCGCGATACGGGTCGGGTTGTCGTTCGTCCACAGCGTCGTCGTGAAGCCGCGGGAGAGTCCGGCATCGGCCAGGAGCTGCCGCGCGCGCGCCGGGTCGAACGGAAGCGAGCTCAGCGTCGGATGGAAGCCGAACACGCGCTCGCTGATCGTACCGATCGCCGTGACGCCGGCGCCCTCGACGATACCGTCGATCATCGACTGTCGGTCGATCGCCATTGAGACCGCCTGACGGACACGCACGTCGTCAAACGGAGCCTTGTTAACGTTGAAGCCGATGTAGTTGAGGCTCAGGCTGTCAAAGAGCTCCAGGCTCATCGACCGCGACGCCTCTACGCGCGCCATGCTCGCGGGTTGCATGATCTCCGCGATGTGCGCGTCACCGCGCTCTATCAGCGCGAGTCGCGTGCTCTCTTCGGGAACGACGCGGAACGTGACCGTGTCGGACGTCGGAGCGTCGCCCCAGAAACCGGCGTACCGCGCGACGACAACCTCGTCACCCGGATTCCATGACACAAAGGAGAACGGACCGGTACCGACCGGCTCGACCTCGTCATACCCCGCCGCTCGAAGCGCGGGCGGACTGATGATGCCGGCGGCGTCGTGAGCAAGGTGGCTCAGGATCGGCACGAACGGGAAGTCGGTCGCCACCCGGACGGTGAAGTCATCGACGACCGTGACCGCGTTGACCATGTTGAACAGGAACGCGCGCTGCGACGCCTTGCCGGGATCCCGGACGCGGTCCAGGCTCAGCTTGACGGCTTCCGCGGTGAACGGCGTGCCGTCGTGGAACGTGACTCCCCGCCGTAGCTTGAACTCCCAGGTCGTCGCGTTGACCAGGTTCCACTCGGTCGCCAGACCCGGCTGCATGACCATGTCCTCGTCAAAATAGACGAGCGTGTCGTAGATCAGCGATCGGACCGCGCTCGACGGCGAGTCGTTCGACCCGTGCGGATCAAGGCTGACGATGTCCGAGTTCCTGAGAATAATCAGGTTCTGCCCGGCCGTCGCGGCTGCCCTCTGTGGCTGCCCGGTCGCAAACAATGCGGTACCCGTAATCGTGAAGAGCGCAACAAGGCTCAGCACAACAACGCGCCGCATGGCGAAACGTGAAGTACCCATACTACATTCCTCCTACTTTGAAATGGTGATCACAGTATACTCACCGATCCCCGCGACGAATAGCAGAACGGCGTGAGGCCCGCTCATCTTCTTTGTCGATCTACTGGGGCCCGGCTCCGCCGCCGGGTCGGCTCCGGGGTTCCGTCCGGCCGAAGCGGCCGGACCCCTGCGGGCCCTGCGCGCCCCTGGCCCCGCAAGCGGCTCGGCGGTCGCCACCGCCGGGTGGAACCCGCACGGCGCTTCCGCTATTGTGTAGGGATGCCGCGTCTGTTGATCGTGGAGGACAACCGGTTGATCAGGGAGGCCGTTACCGAAGGGTTTCAGGTCGCCGGGTACGACGTGGTCGCGGTCGACCGGTTCTCAGCAGCGGTCGACGCGCTCGAACGCAGCGGGTCGACCGTCGATCAGCGGTTCGACGCGCTGATCCTGGACATCAGGCTGCCCGACGGCAACGGCTACGCGCTCGCAAAGCGGGTTCGCGCGCAGAGCGACGTGCCGATCGTGTTTCTGACCGCAAAGGACAGCGAGTCCGAACGCGTGATGGGGTTTGAGACCGGAGCCGATGACTACGTCGTCAAGCCGTTTTCGACGAAGGAGCTCGTGCTCCGCGTCGGTGCGATTCTGCGGCGCGCCGGCGCTGGAACAGACGCACGAAGCGCGGTCCGCTACCGCCTTGGCGACGTCGTCATGACGCTCGACATCGACGCGCGCCGCGTCGACATTGACGGCGCGGAGGTCGCGCTCACGCCGAGCGAGTGGCGGATACTGGTGGAGCTTGCAGGCCGTCCCGGGCAGGCGGTCACGCGCGAGTGGATCCTGTCGGAGTGCCTGGACCATCCGTACGCCGGCGCCGAACGCACCGTCGACACGCACATCGCGAACCTCCGCGCACATCTGGGCGACGACCAGTGGATCGAAACGGTGCGCGGGTACGGCTACCGCTTCGCGCGCGCGACGCCGCTCAGCGAATAGCCGGCACGAACATTCGCACGTGCGTCCGGTCGCCGATCTGCTCCATCGCGATCGACCCGCCGTGCCGGTCCAGTATCTTCGCTGCGATCGGCAGCCCCAGCCCCGACCCCGGTCGACCGCGCGCGTTATCGCCGCGGTAGAGCCGGTCGAAGTAGCGCTCGGCCTCGGCCTCGTCTATCCATCCCGTGTTCGCGACATCGATCATCGCGTACCCCCGCCGTACCCCGACCGTGATGACCACCTCACCATCGGTCGCGTGCTCGACCGCATTGTCGATGACATTTGAGACGGCGCGGGTGAGGCGGCCTCGATCGGCCATCGCGCGGAAAGCGATGGTGTCGGCGTGCACACGAATCGACGGCGAGCCGGTCGGGTAGAGCGAGCGAATCAGCTGCTCCACGAACGACACGGTGTCCACCGGCTCCAGGTCGAGCGTGGTCTCCGGCGACTCGACCAGGCTCAGTTCGCGCAGATCCTCTACCAGGCGTTCGATCGTCACGACCTGATCGAATACGCCGTGCATGCGCTCGACCGTCGGCTCCAGGTAGCCGTCGATCACCCCTTCCAGCTGTGTCTTCAGCGCCGTGACCGGCGTACGCAGGTCGTGCGCGATATCCTCCATCCAGCTGCGCCGCAGCTGCTCCTCTTCGGCGAGCTGCCGTTGAAGCCGAGCCGCCGAGTCTCCGATCTCACGCAGCTCGACCGCACCGCGCGGATCGAAGGTGACCGCACGCTCTCCGGCGGAAATCCGACGCAGGCCGTCGGCGACCAGTCGGGTCTGGCGCGAAAGACGCGACGCAAAGAGCCACGCGGCAAGGAGCGCGACGATAACCGCGACCGCGATGCCGGTCACCACCGACTCTGTTACGCTCGCCAGGAAGCGCCGGTTCGCATCGTCGTGCGTGAAACCTACCGTATCGGCGGCCAGGAAGCCGATCGTTTCGGCCTCAGAGACGATCGGTACTAGCGGACGACCCGACTCGCGCCGGGCGGTGATCGCGTCGTCGACCGCGTCCAGGTCGTAGAGCGGTACGCGCCGACCGAGCGAGTAGAGGTAGACCGGTTCGCGCCGCGCGTCAAAGACGTGCGCGTATACGTTCGCGGTCAGACGCGGATGGAGCGCGTCGTGGACCGCGCGCGCGTCCAG
>RECL01000237.1 GCA_007694025.1 Spirochaetaceae bacterium | reverse complement strand
AGCTCTACCTGCGGGTCGACGAGCGGTTCGTCGGCGGCGGCCCGTAGCACGACCGGCTGGTAGTCGTCGGGCACATCAACGTCGAGTCCTTTCTTTCCGTATGCGATTCTGATCTTCACGACCGCTCCTGAGCGCGAGCATGCCGGGTTGAGCCGGATGGTGCAAGCCCCGCGTGTCGGCTGCCTCCCGGCCCGCCTGCCGATTCTGGTCCCAGCGGTCGATCGCGTCACTGAGCGGTGCGAGACAGACCGCCTCGAAGCGCGGTTCGAGCTGGCACCATTGTGCTAACGCCCGACGCTTTGGTGAAGGCAGATCGCTCTGATCGATGATACGATGCACCCGGTACGGCAGTGCCGCGAGCGGAGGAGACTATGTCGATCAAGGTAGCAGTTGTTGGTGTCGGAAACATCGGAAGCATTCACGCGCAGATCTACGCCGATAACAAGAAGTCCGATCTGGTTGCGGTCTGCGACATAGACCGCGAGAAGGCGGACAGGAAGGCCGGGCAGTACGGGTGCAGGGCGTTCTACAGCGTGAAGGAGATGCTCGCGAGCGGGATCAAACTCGACGGAGCGAGCGTGGCGACGAAGGGCGAAGAGAACGGTGGCGACCACTACCAACCGACCATGGAACTCCTGCGCGCAGCGATTCCCGTGCTCGGGGAGAAGCCGATCTCGAACCAGCTCAGCGAAGCGCGCGAGATGGTCGCGCTCGCCAAAGAGAAGAAGGTTCCGTATGCGATCGACCTGAACCACCGGTTCACTCCCGCCGCCGCTGTCGCGCGGAAGTGGCTCGACGAAGGTAGACTCGGTACCCCCCACATGGTGAACATGCGGATGTGGATCAACAACCCGGCAGAGACGTCACCGTGGTTCCATCTGCGCGCGCTGCATCCGCACTCGTTCGACGTGCTGCGCTATTTCTGCGGTGATGTGGAATCGGTGGCCTGCTTCTGCAACAAGGGTGAGGGGCGCACGATCTGGTCGAACGCGCAGATACTGCTCAAGTTCACGAACGGGATGATCGGAAACCTCGCGGGCAGTTACGATGCTACCGGGCCGAGCGGTAGCTTCGGCCTCGAGCACGTGGACGTTTCCGGCTCTGAGGGTCGATTCCTGCTTGAGGAGGCGTGCCAGGCGCTCACCTACTACCCGCGACGCAGCATGGAGATCGAGACCTACCGGTACATCGGCGGCATGCTTCACTTCCAGGAAACGTTCAAGAGCCGGATCGACACCTGGATCGACCAACTCTCCGACGGTGTCGCAGACGATAAGGTCTTAGGCTCGGGACGCGAAGGACTCCTTGCTCAGGAGATCATTGAGGCAGCGATCCTGAGCTGGGAAGAGCGCCGGATAGTGTCTATTTCGGAGGTTCAGTAGCGAAACGCGCCACGTCGACGATCTCACCGGTCTGCAGCGACCGGATCGCGGCCATGATGACGCGCAGACCGGCAAGCGCGTCGGCGCCCGAGCCGTTGATCTGGTCCGGCGCGACGCCGTCGTCGATCTGGGCGACAAAGGCACGGATGCGCGCGCGGAAGGTGTCGTCAAAGCCGCCGTACCCGCCAAAGACCGGGTTGGTATAGACGCGCTTCTGTAGCGTGCTCGCGGGGTAGAGCGTCGCCTCCCGCCACATATCGTCAATGACGATTCGCCCGTTGGTTCCTGCGATCTCGCACCGCTCCATCGGGTGCCCGCGGCCGATGTCGTAGCTGCTCGTGAGATGGCCGACGGCCCCGCTGTCAAAACGCATGTTCATGGAGGCGGTCGACCAGATCGCCCTGCCAGGAGCCTTTGTTGCGAAACACTGAACCTTTGATATCTCGCCGCCGAGCCGACGCATGATGTCGATACTGTGCGGGTTGAGCGCCTTGAGGTGATAGACCTCAGAGTCCGGATCCTCGAACCGACCGATCCACAACGCCATGTTCACGAACAGCGGATGCCCGAGCTCACCTTCGGCGATCCACTGCTCGGCCTGGCTGAAAGCCGGAGTGAACCTGTGATTGAAGTCGCACGCGAGACAAAGACCGCGCTCGCGTGCGGCATCGACCATCCGGGCTGCCGGCTCAAGTTCGTTGGAGATCGGCTTCTCCACGAGCACGTGACATCCGGCGGCAAGCGCCTGCATCGTCGGCTCGTAATGGTCTGACGAGTACTCGTACCCCCCGGTCGCTACGCTGCACATCTGCGGCGCCAGCTCGGTGAGCATCGTCCGGGCGTCGGTGAACCACGGAACGCCAAGACGTTCGCCGGCTGCCTTTGCCCGGTCGGGAATGATGTCGCACAGACCGACCAGATCGGCCCGAGGGTCGTCCGCGTAGATCGAAGCGTGAAGATTCCCAATGTGACCGAGCCCGATCACGCAGACGCGTACCATCTTACTTCCTTTCGGACTCGGCGTCCTTTGCCTGCAGCTTCTGCGCGGTCGACCGGTCTCCGATGTGCATCGCCTGGTACGCCTGTTCGCTCGACGTGAACGGACCACATCCTTTGCCGTGCCAATCGGTGTTCGTGTAGATCGGGTTCGTGCGACCGGTTTCAGCCTCACGCCTCTTTATGTGCGCCTGCATCCGATCCTCGAGCAGCTTGACCACCTCCGGCTCAGAGCCCGCAACGTTTTCGGTTTCACCCGGATCCTTGATGAGGTTGTAGAGTTCCACCTCGGGTTTTCCGTGCAGGTCGGGCTCGAGCGCGTGGATGAGCTTCCATTCCGGGGTGCGCCATCCATGCTTGCGCATCCAGGTCGCCTCGGTAAGGTAGAACTCCGGCTCCTGCGGGGCAGTGCCGCCGGTCATCCAGGGGACCAGGCTCTTGCCGTCGAAGTCGACCTTCGTGCCGATTCCCATCAGATCAAGAGCCGTCGGGACGATGTCCTTCAGCTGGCAGAAGTGAGGCACGCGGACGCCATCGGGCACCTTGCCTGGGAACCGAAAGATGAGCGGGACGACAAGAGTGCAGTCGTACAGACCGTGATGATCGTAGTAGCACTCGTGCTCGTTGAGTGTCTCACCGTGATCGGAGGTGATGACCACGAGCGTCTCTTCTTCGATACCGAGCGTAGCAATCGTCTGGAAGATGTTCGCGATCGCGGCATCCATGTACGCGAGCGCACCGTCGTACTGCGCGTCCATGTAGTTCGCATCGGTGAGCCCATCGGGGAACCACGACCTGAAGTAGTCCGCAAACGGCTCGAACGCGTAGACCGGATCGAGCGAGCGGTTGTTCGGGTCCTTCTCATCGCCATCGTAGAACATGCGCATGAACGGCTTGGGCGGCAGGTACGGCGAGTGTGGGTCCATGTGGCGCATGAACAGGAAGAACGGGGCGTCGTTACCCGCCATCCGTTTGAGCTCGGGGATTGTGACGTCGTTCAGCAGCTGCGCCTTCGGCGCCTGGCCGGACGCGTCGGACTTCCAGCCCTCGAAGGAAAGGTAGTTCCTGAACCCGCGCGACGAAGGGTTACCCTGGAAGCCGACGCAGGTCGTATCGTAGCCAAGATCGCCGAGCATCTCAGGCAGTGTGGTTACGTGATCGCCGAGCGGACCCTTGTGGCGCAGCGCGACGACGTCGGTGCCGAAGCAGTCGAATCCGGTCAGCATGGACGCGTAGCCCGATGTCGTAGGTATGCTCGGGCTGAACATCTGATCGAAGGTCGCGCCACCGCGCGCGTACGTGTCAATGTGCGGAGTCGTCAGCCGGTGGTAGCCGTGGAGACTCATCCGGTCACGACGCAGACTGTCTATGCCAATCAGAATAAGGTTGGGGTGTTTCTTTGCCATTCCGTGCTCCTATCGGGCGCCGAGCGCCTTGAGTATCGCGTTGAGGTATCCGTAGCTTTCCGCCGCGATCGTGCAGACATCTTCGAGAGCGAACTCCTTCACTCCGATCACTTCGAGCGCGACCGGTCCGTCGTACCCGCCGTCCACCATCGCCTTGCAGTAGCCGTAGAGGTCGATGTCGCCGCGTCCGCACGCCTGGTCGCGCGGGGCGCCGGGACCGCTCCCTCGGCCCTTGCAATCGCGGATATGGACGTGCCGGACTCGGCCGAGTACCGCGGGAAGAGCCTTCTCAGGATCCTCGTTCGCACGATAGATGTGACTCGGATCCATGTCGATCCCGAACGCCGGCGATCGGATCGACTCCATCGCGCGAAGCGTCGTAGGCGTATTGTAGATCGCTGAGTTGACGTGCGCTTTGACACAGAGCGTCACGCCGAACGGCTCGGCCTTCTCTGACATCTTCGCGAGCAGCTCGATCGACGCCTGGATGTCCTGTTCCACATCGGACGCTCCGCCTGGTCCGACGTTCACGACGGGTATGCCGATCTCTGCGGCCGCCTCGTAGGCGAGCATCAGACGCGCTTCGTCGAGCCGGGCCTCTTCCATGGAGACGAACTCGATGCCGGCATCGGCAACGATAGCCTTTAGCTCGGCGGCCTGCGCCTTCCAGTCTGAGAGTACAAGGTGCTCGCACATTCCTTCTATGGCCGAGATCTCGACACCGTCGTAGCCGCAGTCTGCGATATGCTTCACCGCGGTCGCAAAGTCATAGTCCCTGAAAAGTACTGAGTTCACTCCCAGTTTTATCATACGATCTCCTCCTGTCTGCCATTCCCAGCCGAGTTCAGTTGCGCGACGCGCGCGGCCGCTATGAGCCGATCGCGGACCATTGCGGCATTGTCCTTGTTCACGTACTCCATAATGACGGGTTTGTCCTGCGCGTGCTCGTGATAGAGGCGCATGAACAGCGGCCAGTCGATGTCACCATCGCCGACCACGCGTCCCTTCTGGTCGTTCACCTTGCGGTCCTTGCCGTGCAGATAGGCAATATGCGGCCCAAGGTAGCGGAACATGTCGTATTCAGAAGAGTTCGCGATGTAGTTCGCCGGGTCGAGCAGAATCTTGAGCCGACTCGAACCGACCTGCGCGATCAGATCGCGCGCTCGTTTCGCACTCGGCACGACATCGAGAACGCACGCTTCGAGTGCGACGTCGACGGTGTAGCGCGCGCAGTAGTCGACCAGGCGTGAAAGGCCCTGCTTGAGGCGATCGAAGTCCTGCTCGTAGGTGTCCGCGTTGATCCCGCGGCGTCCCGGGATGAAGCCGCATTCGGTCGCCACGGTGGGGATGCCCGTGTGCGAAGCGATCTGAATCATCCGCTCGAAGTACTTCAGGTTCGCCTCACGCTCGGCGTCGTCGGGCTCCATCAGGTTGGTGAACACGCCCAGGACGGAGACCTCGATCCCCGCGTCGCGGTACATACGCACGATGCGTTCCGCGCGGCTGTCGGTCATCTCTGAGAGGTCGCTGCGGCCGTTGTAGACCCAGTAGTTCGAGTCGGTCTGCGAGAAGCACAGCTCGGTGTAGAGCAAGTCGTTCCCGGCCATGAAGGCAGCCGTCTCAGCGTTGGAGAACTCGGGGAAACTCCTTGTCACAACACCAATCTTCACACGGACTCCTGACAGAGTGGGCAGACGTTCACCTGCGCAGCCATGATACCAGACCGACGCCGCGAGCACCTCTACACGAGCGACAATCAATAGCACGAAACTGCCACTACGCGTGGCTGCTGGTATACGCGTGACGGTACTCGGTTGGACTGGTGCCGATGAGCTTTCGGAACTGGCGCGAGAAGTAGTTGCTGTCCGAAAACCCGACCTCGGCCGAGATATCGGTCATGGACGCCTGCGTGGTGCAGAGCATATGAGCAGCCCTGGTTACACGAACCCGCAGCAGGTACTGCATCGGAGTGGTTCCGGTCGCCTGGGCGAATCGCCGCATGAGCGTGCGCGGCGACATCGCAACGAGCGGCTCAAGATCTTTGATCTCTATACGATCCTGATAGTTCTGCTCGAGATATCCAACGACGTAGCCCATATCGCAGAGGTTGCGCTGCGTATCCGAGGCGCTCGTCCGGTAGATCCGGCAGAGCCGCACGATAACGTCGACCAGGATCGACAATGAAAGCGCCTGGTAGCCCTCCGCCCTCGTGGTGAGCTCGTCGCGCAGTTCATGGATTCGCTCTTCGATCATGATGCGGTTCTCAGTCGTCAGCTTCAGCTTCCCGCCGAAGGAGAGCCTGCTCCGTGCACCGGGTTCGAGGTGGACCAACGCCTGGTAGCCGGCAAGATGGGTCAACGAGTGTTCGCGGTCGAGCACGAACTGCTCGTCAAAGAGGATGTTCGCGATCTGCAGTCCGCGCGCGTTGCGGTACCCATGGACATGGTTCTGATCGATCACCAGTACGTCGCCGGTAGAGATAGGAAACCGGTCATCGTCGAGCAGGTGATCACCCACGCCACCAAGGACGACGACGATCTCGGTGAAGTCGTGCCGGTGCTGCTTGATGTCAGCCTGCTCGATAATCCGAACCGAGATCGGCACGTCGGAGTTCCTCATCACGCGTCGGCTGCGCAGCGTGGGAACATGCACCCGCGCCCCGGCGACTGGTGCCACGGAACTGCTCGTACGATCGACGCTTCGGATCATTCAGAGCGAGTCTAATGCGAGCGATCGCAGGACCGCAAGAGGGGGTCAGCGATGCCGGTTGAAGTAGTCGATCGCCTCTCCGAGCTGCGCCAGGCAGATCTCTCCGTAGTGCGGTTCGAGCATCACGATCGTGTCGTGGCGCAGCGCGTTGTCGCGCTGGAGGAGGAGCGGGAAGATGCTGTGCGTCGATACGATGAGCTGGTACTTCTTGCACAGGCGTGAGACGATCTCTTCCCAGAAGATCGACTGCGCAGCGATGCCGATGTGGTTGTCGACTTCGTCCAACAGGAGCGTCGGACGCACGTCGCGCGGGAGCGCGTACGACAGGAAGCGCTCCTCAATCGCGTCGATGAGCTCGTTCACCAGCCCGATCCGCTTCTCCCCGGACGAGCGCAGGTGCGCGTGGGTCTCCAGGTAGTCGCCGGCGATGAACGAGTGCTCCGAGTCGGCGTAGCAGTCCTGGTAGAAGACCGGACGACCGTCCCAGTCGACGGCTGCGTCGTAGTCGGCGGGAGCGGGTTGCGCGGGTGGCGCCGCTGGCGCGCCGGGCGACCAGCCGCCGGCGCCGCACCCGACCGCGCGCGCGAGCGCGGTGAGGATCGTGGTCTTGCCCGAACCGTTCGGGCCGAAGAGCACGTTGAGCCGTGGGTTGAACTCGATCCGTCTCGTGCCGATCCCGCGCAGCCGCACGGGGTAGCCGCTGGTGAACTTGACTGACGCGATCAAGCGCGCCTGATCCCCATCGGTGCGGTCGACATCGATTCGTTGAAACGCATCTGGCGGACGCGCGTGGCGATCTGCTCGAACTCAGGGAGCGTCGGGCCGTAGAACTTCTTCCAGCCCGAGCAGAGGTGGCTGAGCTGCGACGGGTCTTCGTCGACCCGGTAGCGCATCTTCTGGCAGTCGCCGGCGCAGTAGGTCAGGTAGGGGCACGTCGTGCACTCGGCGTTCCACTTGCGCTTCGCGCGGCCAAAGTCGCGGAAGGTGACCGACTGCCACATGTCGTCGAACCGGTCGCTCATCACGTTGCCCAGGCGCTTCTCCGGGTCGACGAAGAAGTCGCACGGGTAGACGTCGCCGTTGTGCTCGACGACGAAGTACTGGCGGCAGTTGCGCGACATCACGCACGTGTTCGCCACGCCGTCGACCATCATCGTCAGGATCGAGTCAAAGAGGCGCACCGATACGCGCTCCTCGTCTCCACCGTGCCACTCGTCGAAGATCTGAAGCAGGAAGTCGCCCCACTCGTCGCCGTCGATCGAAAACGGGGCCGGAGAGCCGTCGGGCGCGAACTCGACGCAGGGGATGTACTGGTGGTGCATCACGCCGAGGTCGTCGCGCAGGTAGCGGTAGACCTCGCGCGCGCGGTGGACGTTCGCCTTGGAGACGACGGTGAGGATGTTGTACTCGACGCCGTGCTTCGCGAGGAGCTCGATCCCGCGGAGCACCTGTTCGTGCGTGCCGCGCCCGCTTTCGGTCAGGCGGTTCTGGTTGTGGATCTCAGCCGACCCGTCGACGCTCACGCCGACCAGGAAGTGATACTGCCCCAGGTGCGCGGCGAACTCGTCGGTGAGCAGGATCCCGTTGGTCTGGAGGCCGTTCGCGACCGACGCGCCACGCCTGCCGTGCTTCTCCTGAAACTCGGTCACGTGCTCGAAGAAGCGCCGGCCCATCAGCGTCGGCTCGCCGCCCTGCCACCCGAACGAGTACGTGGGTTGATCGGTCGCCATGTACGACGCGATCATCCGTTCGAGCACGTCGGTCGTCATCTGGTGGCGGTGGCGGCCCGGGTAGAGCTCGCTCTTCTCCAGGTAGAAGCAGTAGGTGCAGTGGATATTGCAGTCGGCCGACGACGGTTTGACCAGGAGCGAAAAGACGGGCATGGAAGTCAGGATAAAGAAGAACGCGCGCTTGCGCCAGTGGGGAGCGCGTGGGGTTTCACCCCCGGGGTCCGGTGAGGCGATCCCCGGCGCTGCACCCCCAGACAGCGCTGCAGCCCCGGGCGGCATTGGGAAACCCGACCCGCGGTCGGTGGTGGACGGCAGGGCCGCTTGATCGCGACCCTTTATTGATGCAGATGTGCGCGCACTGCGGCAGGACCTTCTCACCCAGACGATCGACCGACTCCACCCGCTACTGCAGCGCCGCGTGCCGGCGGTCGCGGTCGGCCCGGATCCACCGCGAACTCGAAGCGCTGATCGTGTCGATGCTCGGCGCGCGCGATCCGCGCGCGTCGATCTGCCCGTCGGAGCCCGCGCGCCAAAGGTTCGGCAACGGGTATCGCGACCATATGGAAGACGTCCGCCGCGCCGCGCGCCGACTCGCGTACGCCGGGTTTGTGACGATCACGCAGCGCGACCGGGTTGTCAACCCGGCGACGATTCGCGGACCGATCCGGATCGCGCGCGGCGCGTCGTTCGACGGGTGGCGTGACGATGGTGAGCGCGGGGAGCGCGCCGAATGAGACGCCACCTGATCTGGTTCCGCAACGACCTGCGGACGACCGACCATCGGGCGCTGTCGGCGATCGCAGCGTCGGACGATGAGGTGCTGCCGGTCATGATCATCCCGCCGCACGTGTACGGAACGACGTCGTTCGGCCTGCGTCGCGTCGGACGGTTTCGCGCGCGGTTTCTGGTGGAGACACTCTCTGAACTCGACGCCAATCTTGCGCGGATAGGCGCTCGGCTCCTAGTGACCACCGGTGACCCGGCTCGCGTGATCGCGGATCTGTGCGCGCGCTACACGGTCACCGATCTGTGGGCCGAGGACGCAGCAGGCACCGAAGAAGCCGCGGACCTGAAACGCGTCGAGGTCGAAATCACGCGCCTGGGCAGTCCGCCGCGCGTCCACCGTACCTACGCAACCACTCTGCTCCACCCCGACGACCTGCCGTTTCCCGCCGACAAGGTGCCATTCGTGTTCAGCGACTTCCGGCGCGCGGTTGAACGATCGTGGTGCGTGCGGCCGGCCGCCCCACCTCCGACCGATGGTTCGATCCGCGCGCCGGCGCAGTGGCCACCCGAACCCGGATGGACCGACGCGGCGCGCGACGGCGTTCCGACGGTCGAGGAGCTCTCCGGGTCGCGCCCGACCGATGACCCGCGCGCGGTGATGAGGTGGCGCGGGGGTGAGCGCGCGGCCGCAGAAAGGCTCGGCGGGTGGGTCTGGGAGCGCGATGCGATCGCGCGCTACAAGGAGACGCGCAACGGACTTGTCGGCGCCGACTACTCGTCAAAGCTCTCTCCGTGGTTGGCGAACGGCGCGCTATCTGCGCGCGTGGTATACGAGGAGATCCGACGGTACGAGGCTCTGCGCGTCCGAAACGAGTCGACGTACTGGATGGTCTTCGAGCTCCTGTGGCGCGACTACTTCGTGCTCGTCGCGCGACGCTTCGGCGGACGGCTGTTCGCGCGATCGGGACCGCGCGGCGTCGACCGGCCGTGGCGCGCCGACGCCGACGCGTTCACCCGCTGGTGCACCGGTCGTACGGGCAACGACTTTGTCGACGCGAACATGCGCGAGATCGCCGCGACCGGATACATGAGCAATCGTGGGCGCCAGAATGTCGCGAGCTACCTGGCGCACGACCTGCAGCTCGACTGGCGCATGGGCGCGGAGTACTTCGAGTCCGAGCTGATCGACTACGACCCCGCGAGCAACTATGGGAACTGGACCTACGTCGCCGGGGTCGGAACCGATCCGCGTCAGGACC
The DNA here is from genome assembly GCA_007694025.1 of Spirochaetaceae bacterium. GTDB lineage: Bacteria > Spirochaetota > Spirochaetia > DSM-27196 > SLST01 > SLST01. Next base: position 1,730 of record RECL01000237.1, on the reverse strand, counting down.
GCGTGTTCAAGCCCGACCTGCAGGCAGCCCGATACGACGCGGACGGAGCGTACCGGGCGCTTTGGCACGAATGACGCGCGCGCCAGAAGCACTCGGTCACCACTCCCCGCGCCAGTGGTATACTTGGGCCATATGACGATCGGCGGGCGCATATTCCTGTCACTGCTCGCGCTTCTGCTGGTGCCGGTATTGTTGCTGTTCGGGACCGGCGTCGCGATACGAACCTACTTCGTGCCGACCCCGACAGGATCTGCGCGCGATCGCGACATCTCCGACTACCTGCTGGTTGCCGGCCGCGTGCCGTCGCGGCTGAACCGCGTGCTCGCGACCGATCCTGACGCGATCGCCGACGGTGCACGGCTTGAGGAGTTTGCACTCGACCACCCGACTCGCGGCGCGGTGGTCGCCCGGTCCGGGCGTGTGGTCGCAACGACCAGCCGCTTCGCTGACCTTGTCGGGACGCCGGTCGACCGGATCGACGGTGCGATCGTTGGAGGAGGCCGCGGACGCGATCTGACGGTCTTCACCGTCTTCAGCTGGGACTTCCGATTCACCGACGAATCCGACGGCCGATTCTTGTACGTCGGAGCTACCGGCTGGGCCGACCATCGGTTCTGGCCGGGGGGATCGCTCCTGACGATTGCGACGATCGCGCTGCTGCTGGTAGTCAACGGAACGATCAGCTGGTCGGTCGCGCGCAAGCTGGTCGCACCGCTGCGCGGCCTGGAGGAGGCGGCTCGCCGGGTCGGCGACGGCCGGCTGGACACCGAGCTCCTTCCATCGGGAGATCGCGAGATCCGTCAGGTGTACCGGGCGTTCGACCTGATGCGCACGAAGCTCGCCGAGTCGCTCAGTCGTCAGGAAACCTACGAACGAAACCGTCGCGAACTGATCGCCGCGCTGTCGCACGATCTGCGTACGCCGATCGCCGCGATCCGCGGCTACGTCGAAGGGCTCCGCGACGGAATACCGAAGGATGAGGCGGCCCGCAACCGCTACCTGGCGACGATCGATGAGAAGGCGCGGCTGCTCGACCGGCTGATCGGCGAACTGTTCGTCTATTCGCGCTCGGACATCGAGGGTGTACGGCTCCGTCGGTCGAACGTCGATCTGGCCGAGCTGGCCCGTCAGGTCTGCACCGAGGCCGAGCGGCTCTTTGATGGGCTTTCGTCGACGGTCGAATCAGGACACCCGGGAGCGCTCATGGTGCGCGCAGACCGCGACCACCTCCATCGCGCGCTTCACAACATCATCGAAAACGCCGTCGTCCACGGGGGCCGCGATCAGGTGCACGTGACGGTCCGGATCGGCGTGTGCGTTGGTGTCGGTGCCGGTGGGCACGCCGTGATCGAGATCTGCGACTCCGGCGATGGTATTCCTGCGGGCGTTGAAGAGCGTATCTTCGAGGGGTTCTTCAGAGCCGACGCGAGCAGATCGTCTGAGCACCCGGGTGCCGGGCTGGGGCTCGCTGTAGTACGGCAGGTCGTGGATGCGCACGGTGGCACGGTCCGCGCGGCAAACTGCGATTGCGGTAGTCCCGGCGGCCTGTGCGTGACGATCGAACTGCCGATCGGGAGCGGTGCATGACCGGGAGCATTCTGATCATCGAAGACGACCGGAGCATCGCGGAGCTGGAACGCGACTACCTGGAGGCGGAGGGGTTCTCCGTATCGGTCGCGCGCAACGGGAAAACGGGGCTTCAAGCGGCCACTGACGGCGACCACGACCTG
>RECL01000127.1 GCA_007694025.1 Spirochaetaceae bacterium | reverse complement strand
CCGGTGATGGGCCGCTCGCGTTCGAGCGGATGCACCAGGACCTGGACCGCGTGTGGGCCGAGGTTGGCCGGGTGCTGATCGACGGCGGAGTCGCGTGCATCAACATCGGCGACGCGACCCGCACCGTCGCCGACCGGTTTCGCCTCTACTCGAACCACGCGCGGATCGTCTCCCGGTTCATCGCTCTGGGCTTCGACGCGTTGCCGGCGATCATCTGGCGCAAGCAGACGAATGCGCCGAACAAGTTCATGGGATCGGGCATGCTGCCGGCGGGCGCGTACGTGACGCTGGAGCACGAGTACATCCTGGTCTTCCGTAACGGCGCGCGCCGGTCGTTCGACGCGGAGGAGCGCAAGGCCGCGCGCCGGCGAAGCGCCTACTTCTGGGAGGAGCGCAACCGGTGGTTCTCAGACCTCTGGGATTTCAAGGGCGTCCGCCAGGCGCTCGCGCCGCACGATCCCCGGCTACGGAGCGCCGCGTTCCCGTTCGAACTCGCGTACCGGCTCATTAGCATGTACTCCTGCGCCGGCGACACCGTGCTCGACCCCTTTGCAGGGACCGGCACGACGACGCTCGCCGCGATCGCCGCCGCGCGCGATTCGATCGGTGTTGAGATTGACCCCGGGATGCTCCCGGCGGTACGCGCGCGCGTCGACGGATGCGCGCCGGCGCTCAACGACTACCTCAGGCAACGAATCTCAGGCCATCTGGAGTTCTGCGCGACCCGGGAGGACGAGAAGGGCGCTCCGCTGAAGTACCGCAGCGCGAACCACGGCTTCCCGGTCATGACCGCGCAGGAGGTCGACGTGCTGCTGCAGGTGGTCGTGACCGTTTCCCGAACCGAAGCCGGGTGGGTTGCCGAGCACGACCCGCTCGGGCGGGTTACCGCACCGGCCGATCTGATCGCGCTTGGCGCCGATGCGCGCACGGCGCGATCCGGGGCGGACGCGTCGCAGCAATCGCTCTTCGACGAGGCCGTGCGATGAAGAACTCGCTTCGCCAGAGCGCGTCGACGCCTGCCATCCTGCTCCTTGGTGCGCCGCTCGGCTTCAGGATCACCTTTGGCCTTGTCGCGCTCTTTCTGATCGGCGTGATGGTCGCCGGCGGCCGTGCGTCGCCGGTGGCGCTGGTACTGCTCGCGTTGTCGCTGGTCGGCGTCGTGTTCGTCGATGAGTGGGCCTTCGATACCGCGGCCACGGAGATCCGCCACCGGACCGGTCTGCTGATCGCCGCGCGTACGCGCCGATATCCAGCGACCGACGTCGAGGCTGTCCGGCTCCACCGTGGCCCTGCCGGAGGATTCAGCGCTCGCTTCTACCGCGTTGCGGTCGTGATGAGAAGCGGTGATGAGCTTTCGGTGGAGATGGACAAGACAACCGACGACTCGCTCGCCGGTCACGCGCAGGCGATCGCCGACCACCTGGGAGTCCCGCTCGTCGGGCGTTGAGCCGTCGCGGGCCCGGGGTCAGGCCCGTCGTCGCTGACGCACCGAGCCGATCAGGAACCCGACGAGCGCGATCAGTCCGATTCCCGCCGCTATCAGGTACATTCGCTGGATACCGAACAGCTCGTAGAGCCAGCCGCCTAAGAGCGCGCCGATGAAGCCGCCGACGCCCATGTTCGTGCTCGTGAAGACCGCCTGCGCGGTCGCGCTGATGCCTTCCGGCGCGATCTCCCGCGCGTAGTTGACGCCCGCGACCAGGAAGAGCGCGAACGTGACGCCGTGCAGCAGCTGCGGCGCAAGCGCAACGATCGGGTTCGTGATCACCGAGTAGAGGAGCAGGCGAACAGTCGTCGCAAGCAGCGAGATGAACAGGATCCGCCGCGCGCCGACTCGTCGAACCAGTCGCTCGGCAAGCAGGTACGCGGCCAGTTCGCTCGCCGTTGCGACCGCGAGCGCGATTCCGCGCAGCGTTCCTCCACCGCCGATGTCGGCCAGGTAGATGAAGAGGTAGTGGTGCACGAACGCACCGCCGATCCCGCGCATGAGTACGATCGACAGGAAAACCACCCAGCGCGGATCTTTGAGCATCGTACGCAGCCCGTTCAGCACGTTCGCGCCGGTAGCACCGCGTCCGACTGGGAGTCGCGCAGCGCTGATCATCATCCCTGTCATCAGCACGCCGTAGACCGGGATGCTCATCGACAACCCCGCCGCGTCGACCAGAAGACCAACCAGCGGCGCACTGATGCCCCAGCCGACCGCGCCCCAGAGGCGCAACCGACCGTAGTGGGAGCGACGGTCGGCAAGGATCGTCAGGACCGCGTCGTCGACGATCGGGACGATCGGGGAGGAGAACAGCGCAAATCCGAGTGCGATCGGCATGAGCACCCAGAACGACGAACCGACCAGGAGGAGCTGCGACACGATCACCGTCATGCCGGTGGCTGCCATCAACAACGCGCGATGCCGCCCGGTCGCGTCGGCAACCGCGCTCCACGCTGCGGCGCCCAGGACCGATCCGGCGGGCCAGAGCGCGGTGAGTAGCCCGATCTGCGCACCGCGCAACCCCGCCTGCTGATAATAGAGAGAGAGGACCGGCAGCAGTGCGGCCGATGCTGCGTAGTAGAGGAAGTAGACGTGCTTTGCGCGGGTCGTGTCTGTGATCATCGGGAGCCGCCATCGTAGCGCACCGGCGGCGCAGCGCCAAGCGAAGCGCCGCTTTTGGCGAAGTGCCGTTTTCGCGAAGCGCGTGTGACGAAGCGTCACTTTCATTTGACCCCGTGAGCCGGGGGGTCTACCTTTGGGCTGGGTTATAGATGCGAGTACAAAAAGCAATCGGAGTGGTACTTCTGATGGCGATCGTTGCCGCGGCCGGATACGCGCAGAGCGGCAATGCAGCCGGCCCCGTCGATGATTTTGATTTCGTCTGGCGGGCGATCTCCGAATGGTACGTCGAACCGGACTACGGCGGGGTCGCGTGGGAAGATATCCACGACGGCTACCGAACTCGCGTGCAGCGGGCGAGTGACGCCAACAGTGCGTACGAGGTTATCGGCGAAATGCTCGCCGAGCTCGGTAACAACACGACCTTCGTTATCCCCCCGTCGCTCGTTCCGGCGCTCCGGCAGCAGGCCTCCCAGCAGGGGCCGGCCGAGCAGGAGTACGCGGGCGTAGGGATACTCATCGGTGAGACTGAGGGCCCGGGCGTCGCGGTTCTGGGTACCTTTCGTGAGGCGCCAGCCGAAAAGGCCGGGGTTCTCCTGGGCGACGTGCTCGTTGGCGTCAACGGCTACCGGTTCACCGACGACGACGATACGCAGGCGGTCACCGATCGTGTGCGCGGACCGGTCGGCACCGATGTTACGCTGACGCTGCGCGATCCCGATGGTGTGGAGCGCCAGGTCACGATCACGCGCGGTCGGATCGATCTGCGGCCGAGTGTGGAGACCCGAGTCGTTCAACGCACGATCGGCTACATCCGCGTTCCATCGCTTACGATGGATCTCATCCAACAGGTTTCACGCGCGCTACCGTCGCTTCTGTCGACCCAGGGGATAGTCCTGGACCTCCGTGGCGTGCCGGGCGGAAGCCCCGACGCGATGGCCGTCCTTGCGCAGTGGTTCCTTGGTCCCACGCCGATCGGGGCGGTCGTCACGCGTGAAGAGCGCCACCCGATCCCGTACTCCCCCGATGCTATCGCCGCGTACCGTGGAAACCTGGTCGTGATCACCGACAGTCGAACCTCCGGCGTAGCCGAAGTGCTCGCAGCCGTGCTCCGTGATGCCGGACGCGCGCGCGTCGTCGGCACGGTCACCCGCGGCGGGTCTCAGATCGCCAGCATCGTTGAGATGCCGAGCGGCGGTCTGCTGCAGATCGCGATCGCGAACTACACGACCGCGCGCGGCACGGTTCTCCGCGACAAGGGCATCGCGCCCGATGTCGAGCTCGACCCACCCGATCTGGCGACGCTTCGGGCAGGACGCGACCCGCATCTTGACCGCGCGATCGAAGTGATCCGCGCAGGAGGCCGGATATGAGCGGTGGCAAGAAGACGACGTCGGACGCGCACCCTTTGGCGTATCCAGCGGTTCTTGCGGCCGCGATCCTGCTCTTCCTGCTCCCGGCTCAGGGCGTATGGGCGTTCGGTATCCGTGAGCGCCCCGACGAAAAGGAGCCCGAAAACGAACGCGTCGAGCAGCCCGATGAACCCGAAGCCGCAGACGCGAGCTCAAGCGGGGAGGGAGAGCCCGCAGAGCCCGCGCAGGCAGAAGCCACCGATGATGGCGGTCCAAGCGATGAAGGCGACACGAACGGCGACGTAATCACGGTCGACGACTTCGCGCTCCGGATCGAGCGTCCGCCGATCGCATTCGACAACCCGCGCGATGCACGCAGGCTCGCGATTCAGATCGAGGCCGACCGGCGGCTGCTGAACGAGCTGCGAAAACAGATCCCGGACGAGCGCGTAGAGGCCGAGCTCTTTCTGAAGCGAATCCGCGAGCTCGCCGCGATATCCGACCCGGTGTTCCTGGTACCGCTGGCGAACAACGTGATCCGGCAGGCGCCGCTCCTGTTCGAGTGGCTCGAAACCGAGTACGAAGACCCCGATGAACGGATCCGCGACTATTACATCGGCGGATCGTGGGCGTTCCACCGCCGCTACGAGGCATTCCGCAACGCGGTGATGGTGACGGTGATCCGACGGCTCGACGCCGTCGGCGACTACATGATGGAACAGAGCGATGGCCGCAGGCGTTGACCATGGCCTCCGGCTCGGACCGAAGGCTCGATACAGTGCTGACAAGGGAGTTACGATGTTGAAGATGAGATTCCGCCGGACCGTTCCGGTCCTTATGATAGGGTTGTTGCTGATCGCCGCAGGCGCCTGGGCGGACTCCGGGGTCCCGGAGCCACGACAGCCAACCGACCGGAGCGTGCGGATGCTCGGCGGCCTGGAGCCGGTCAAGGAGTATCTGTCGGGCCGCGCGTGGCTGACGATGGAGGGGATTGATCCCGGGCTCTGGATTCGCCCCGGGTACAACACGCTGACCCGGATGGACTGGAACAGCATCGGCAATCACCTCTACACGCCGCCGAACGTCCCCGAAGGCGCGGCGGCGGCGATTCAGTCTCCCGCGCTCCAGGCGGTCGGCGGAGGGCTGCTCGTGCCGTTCCGTGATCCGGCACCCGCGTTCAGTCGTGACCTCCTCATCACGCGCGACTTCAGCGCGACACCTATCCAGACCGAGCCTCACATCGCCGCGAATCCGAACGACCCCGATCACCTGGTGATGGGTACGATCGACTACAACTTCCCGGCGGTCTCCGCCTACGTGAGTGTCAACGGCGGGCTGTCGTGGGAGGGGCCGATCCAGGTGCCGTTCCTGCGCGACGACCGCGTGTCGGGCGGCGACCCGGTCATCTCGTTCGATCGTGACGGCAACGTCTACTACGCGATGATATCGATCGGTATCGACGAGTTTGCGATCGGGCCGTTGCAGCTTGCGGACATCGTGTCGAGCATGGCGGTCGCGGTGTCCACCGACGGAGGCTACACGTGGGAAGAGACCGTGTCGGCCGCGCGGAGCGAAATCCGCCTTGAGGACCAGCAGATCGATCCGTCGGGTCGACTTCGCGGTACCATCGTCGCGGGGTTCCTTGACAAGCCGTGGATGACAGTCGGACGCCACCACCGCGATCCGGCCCGAGACGTGATCTACCTGACCTACACCGACTTTGAGGTCGCGAGCGAGATCTACTGGATCGGTGAGGTGCCCACACTACTGACCAGACAGATGGCCACCACGATCCGGGTCGTCCGATCGGAGGACCAGGGGCGCACGTGGAGCGATCCGGTCGCGGTCAGCCCGACCGTGAACCGTTCGTTCGGCGAAGCCGGCGGTGGAGTCACGCCAGGAATGTTCGGCACCGATCGTGTCGTGCAGGGGCCGCAGCCGCTCGTGGGCTCCGACGGCACCGTCTATGTCGTCTGGCTCGACAGTACCGACGACGGAAGCATGGAAGGATTGGGTGAGATCCAGTTCGCTCGATCGACCGACGGTGGGCGAACTTTCTCTGCGCCCGTGATCGCTTCCGTGTTCAACGAGATCGGCTTCCGGCCGCGGAACGCGTTCTTCCGCTACTGGGGCGCGTCGTTCCCGCAGGCGGCGATCGGCCCGAACGACGAGCTCTACGTCGTCTACACGGCGCGGCCGTCGGGCAGACCGCAGGACGATGGCGACATCTACTTCATCCGTTCCTTCGACCGCGGATCGACGTGGAGTCGACCCGAGCGCGTCAACGGAGACGAAACCGATCGGCTCCAGTTCTTTCCCGCGATATCGGTAGCGCCCGACGGGTCGATCCACGTGATGTGGGGAGACATGCGCGACGATCCGGTTCACATCCGGTACCACATCTACTACACGACCTCCGACGACCGCGGGACCACCTGGGGCTTCGAGCTTCCCGATCTGGGTCACACGGTCCGCGACACGCGCGTGACCGACTTCCCGTCCAACCCGAACCGTGGGTTTCCGCAGGGACTGTTCATCGGCGACTACTTTGCGATCGAGGCGACCGAGACCGACGTCTATATGGTCTGGGCCGACACCCGGCTTGCAGAGTTTGGCGGCGTGAACCAGAAGATCGGATTCGCGCGGCGCAGGCCCATCCGGTCGCCCGACATCTTCGTGTCGCCGCCGGCCGGCCCGGGCGGCCAGAACGTCACGATCCAGGGGTTCAACTTCCAGCCCGACATGACCGTGTTCATCACGCTTGAGGACGCGACGATCGCTTCCGCGCGGACCAACCTGGAGGGGAGGTTCACGACGAGCCTCTACATGCCGATCACCGGCGAAGGCCCGCAGCGCCTGGCGGTCTACGACCAGTCGGGCAACATGGCGTCGACCTCGTACTACACCGAGTTCGGCTTCGGTGACATCGAAACGATGTACCGCGATCTCCAGGAGCAGCTGCGCGAACTGATGGACGAGCTGCGACGGCGAAACTGAGCCGGCCGCCGCGACGGTGGGCCGGCACGACAGGGAGAGGCAGATGAAGCATCATCTTCGACGAACGGTATCGCTTGCACTTATCGTCGCGACGCTGGTCGCGGTCGGAGCACCTGCGGTCGCGCAGCAGGGACCGAGGGCGGATCGCATTCTGTTCCGCGCGTTCGACGTCGACCGCGCACCGCGCGACCTCGAGGCCGATCAGATGGATCTCTACCTGTTCAGCCTGAAGACAGCGGCCGCGCAGCGGCTGCGTGGCAACGAGCGATTCTCGCTGTACGAGGCTCCCGCCTCCACCGTGTCGCTCCTGCTGAACCCCGCGCCGGCCGTCGCCGGTGATCTCAACCCGTTTTCGATCCCGGAGGTTCGCCGCGCCGTTCAGTATCTTGTCGATCGCGAGTTCATCGCGCGCGAGATCTACCGCGGGATGGCGCGCCCGATGCTGACGCACGTCAGCTCGCACGACTATGACTACCTGACCGTCTTCGATATCGCACGCGGATCCGGGATCACGTACGATCCCGAGTACGGGCGCGAGCTGATCGCGCAGGCGATGCGCGACGCGGGCGCTACGATGAGCGGTGGCGTCTGGAGCTACAACGGGCAGCCGATCCGCGTGCGCTTCATCGCCCGGGTTGAGGACGAACGGCGCGACGTTGGCGATCTGGTGCGCCGCGAGCTCGAGCGCGCCGGCTTCATGGTCAACGTGACCTACCGGCCGTTTGCCGCCGCGGTTATGTCGGTGTATTCGACCGACCCGCAGGCGTTCGAGTGGCACGTCTACACCGAAGGGTGGGGACGCTCGGCGCCGACCAGGTACGACTTTTCAAACGTGAACCAGATGACCGCACCGTGGCTCGGCAACATGCCGGGATGGAAGGAGGTCGGTTTCTGGCAGTACGAGCAGGCCGAGCTCGACGAACTCGGGCAGCGCCTGTTCCGCGGCGAGTTCACCGGCCGACAGGAGCGCGACCTGATCTACCGGCGGATGACCGAGCTGGGGCTGGACGAGTCGGTACGCATCTGGATCGCGACCGCGACGAACTCGTTCCCGGCGCAGGCTAGTCTTGCGGGTGTGACGCTCGATATCACCGCGGGGCCGCGATCGCCGTGGACGCTGCGCGAGGCGCACGTGCCGGGCAGGAGCGACCTGCGGGTCGGCCACCTATGGGTCTGGACCGAACGGACGACGTGGAACCCGGTAGGCGGGTTCGGCGATGTGTACAGCACCGACATCTGGCGCTACGTTGCCGATCCTGCAATCTGGAACCATCCGTTCACCGGCCTGCCGATGCCGGTACGCGTCGACTTTGACGTGCAGACCGCGGGGCCTGGACGGACGATTCCGGTTCCGTCGGGTGCGGTGATCTGGAACGCGAACACCGACCGGTGGGAGTCGGCCGCGGGTCGCACCGCGACCAGCCGCGTGGTCTACGACTACTCGAAGTTCTTCCAGTCGAAGTGGCATCACGGGATCGAACTATCGATGGCCGACGTGATCTACGGGATCGTCCAGAGCTATGAGCTCGCCTATGACCGCGACAAGACGCGAATCGAGACAGCGCTCGGTGTAACGAGCCGGCCCTACCTGGACACCTTCAAGGGGTACCGGATTCTGGACGCGAACCGGATAGAGGTCTACGTCGACTTCTGGCACTTCGAGGAGGCGTACATCGCGTCGTACGCGACGCCGTCCAGCCTGGGTATGCCGTGGGAGATCCTGGCCGCGATGGACGATCTGGTGTTCAACCAGCGTCGCGGTGCGTACAGTGACACCGCGGCAAGTCGGTTCAACGTGCCGTGGATCAGCTTGGTCATGGAGCGCGACGCGCTTCTGGTCCAGCGGACGCTGCAGACGTTGCGCCAGTCGCGGTTCGTTCCGCCGAACGTCTTTCAGGTTGGTGACCGGAATCTGATGACCGCCGACCAAGCGGTCGCGCGCTACGACGCCGCGCTTGCGTGGCATCGACAATACGGTCACCTGGTGATCAGTAACGGTCCCTACTTCCTTGCAGCATACGACCCACCGGCTCAGTTCGCGGAGCTCCGCGCGTTCCGCGATCCGACCTACCCGTTCAAGGCCGGAGACTGGCTCTTTGGAACCCCGCCACAGCTTCAGATCGTAGCGCCGACCGTTCCCGACATCGCGCCGGGAAGCGACGCGCGGATCAGCGTCACGGTGAGCGGCAGCGGTACCCTCGATCTTCGATACGTGATGGTCGACCCTACCGACGGGAGCGTCGTCGCGTCGGGCGTTGCGACTCCGGGCGGTGGATCGGGCACGAACCGCACCTTCACCGTGACGATTCCGGCAGCGACGACGAACCAGTTGTGGCCCGGCCTCTATCGTCTCCATCTGGCGGCGACCAGCGATGCGGTCGCGCGCGTCGTCGAGTACAGCGCCGATATCGACGTGCTTCCGTAGGAGCGCGGCTTGCTTGTCCGACGGCTCCTGATGCGGGGCCTTTCGATGCTCGGCGTGCTGGTCGCGGTGCAGCTTCTGGTCGTAATCAGCCTGGGCGCGACCGGCTACTCTGACCGGATGCTCCAGGCGGTCATCGGCGAGCAGCTTCGCGCGATGCGCGGAGGCTTCGCAGAGACGATCCGCGATCCGGATCAGCTGGAAGCGGCGATGGAGGCTCAGAGGATCGAGCTCGAACAGGCGTACGGTCTGGACCGTCCGTGGTACGCGCGGATCCCCGCGATGGTGTTCCGCGTCTTCGTGCTCGACCTGGGTGAGGCGCATACGCTTCGCAGCTTCACGGGCAGCAATCGCGTCGCGGACATCGTCGCCGAACGGATTCCGAACACGGTCATCCTGCTGACTACGTCGATGGTGATCACCGCGATCGCGGGGATCGCGATCGGTACGCGGTTGTCGACGCGCGCCGGATCGCGGCTTGACCGGCTGATCTCATACGGATCGGCGATCTCCTACGCGTTGCCCGCGTGGTGGGTCGGGATCCTTCTGATTCTGGTGTTCGCGTTCCGCTTCCCGATCTTCCCGTCGGGCGGCATGTACAGCGCGCCGCCCCCGACCGGTGGCTTTCCGCGCTTTCTGGATCTGGTTCATCACGCGATCCTGCCTATCCTGACGCTGGTGCTCGCGAGCCTGGGTCCGTACGTCTACGTCGTGCGCACGATGACGCTGAACACCGCGCAGGGCGATCACGTGACAGCGGCGCGCGCGAAGGGCGTTCCGGAGCGGATCATCTCGCGGCGGCACGTGCTTCGCGTGGCGGCTCCGCCGATCGTGACCGGGTTGATCCTGGGGCTTGCTGGAACGCTCGGCGGGTCGATCCTGGTGGAAACGGTCTTTGCATGGCAGGGCATGGGCCGCCTCTACTACGAAGCGATCGCCGGCACCCCCGATGAAATGGTCATCGTCGCGCTCACCTTCGTGTTCACGCTCCTCTACGTCGTCGCACGGATGATCCTTGAAGTACTCTACGTACTTCTGGACCCGCGCGTGAGGTACGACTGAGATGGCGATGACCGGCAGGAGCGTGATCAAGGAGCTCACTTCGAACGGGCCCGGTCGCGTCGGGCTTGCGCTCCTTGCGCTGCTGTGCGTGACGGCACTCGTGGTCGTCTTCACGTATCCGCGCGACTTCGGATCGGAGCACTGGGGTAACCCGTCGCGGTGGGTCAACAATCCACGGTCGGTGCCGCCGGCGTGGACCGCCGCATTCGACGGGGGGCGGCTGTTCCGGCATCGGTCGGTCGAGCTGACCGAGCCGACCGAATCGCAGGCAACCGGACGCGCATTCATCCAGCGGTTTGATCTGCCCGTATCGTTCGCCGCGGCCGAGCCGCCGAACTTCGTCGCGCTGTCTATGCGCGGCTTCGAGTTTCACGCGCGTCCACCGATTATCTCGGCATTCCTGATCCGCCCCGACGGCGCTGAGATCGCGCTCTTCCGCCACGTGCTGTCGGCCGCGCGCGCCGGAGAGTCGACGCCGACCACGCGCCACACCGACGAACCGTACCGTGTTGTGCTGTCGGGCGAAGGATCGGCCGGGGAGGCGCTCGCGCGCCACTTCCGTGGCGCGTACGACTTCGATCTGTCGTCCGACCAGCTGCGCGACGACTTTGAAGGATGGCTGTTTGCGACGATCGTCGATGGTGAGCGCCGTCCGCTCGCGGGCGACTATACGGTGCGCGTGGAGATCATGGCCGCGTCTGAGGACGACCGCGTCGACAGCATCGGGGCGGTCTTTGGGGGTGCGGTCTTTGGCGTGATGGGAACCGACGCGCTCGGGCGCGACCTGGCGATGGGGCTGCTCTTCGGGCTCCCGATCGCGCTCCTGATCGGGATCGCGACGTCGACGGTGAGCACGATCATCGGCACGTCGCTGGGGCTTCTCAGCGGGTACGCCGGCGGACGAACCGATCAGGTGATTCAGCGCGCCGCGGATATCGTCGCGAACATCCCGGTGCTGCCGTTGCTGATCTTTCTGGTGTTCATCGGCGGGTCACAGCTGTGGCTGATTCTGCTGGTGCTGGTCGCGTTCAGCTGGCCGGGTCTGACGATCATGGTTCGAACGATGGTGCTGCAGCTGCGTCACGGTCAGGAGGTCGAGGCTGCCGTGTCGCTCGGCGCATCGCGCGCGCGGGTCATCGCGCGGCACGTATTTCCACACACCGCATCGTACATCTTCGCGCAGCTGGTCTTCTTTGCGCCGGCCGCGGTGCTCGCCGAGGCGGGCCTTAGCTTTCTGGGGCTGGGCGACCCGTCGATTCCGACGTGGGGGCAGATCCTGGAGCACGGTTTTCGGACCGGTGCGGTGTTCCTGGGATACTGGTGGTGGGTGATCCCGCCGGGCCTGCTGATCGTACTCACCGCGGTGACGTTCATGTTCCTGGCGCTCGGCATGGAGTCGGTCGTCGACCCGCGCCTGAAAGGAGCCCGACGGTGAAGTTTCTGGAAGCGACCGATCTCAGCCTGGAGTACCAGACGACGCAGGGTCCGCTGCGGGCGGTCGACGGCGTATCGTTCGTGATCGACGAACCCGGTCAGACGCTCGGCATCATCGGCGAGTCGGGCAGTGGGAAGACGAGCATGG
>RECL01000091.1 GCA_007694025.1 Spirochaetaceae bacterium | reverse complement strand
GTGCTCACGCGCCCGCCGTCCGGCGTGACGATCGTGTGGAAGTCACCGTCGGAGGTCTCCGGGTTGGTCGTCTTCATGTAGTGCAGATTGTAGAGCTTCACCAGCACCTCGGGATTCCCGAAGCTGCTGTTGACAGCATTGATGTCGGTGACCTGCGCGGTGACCGGGACCTTCATGTAGTCGCCGTCGACGCCACGCGGGAACGTGTGCTCCCAGATCATCCCGGGGTTCTCCATGACAGTCTGCGTCACGCCGCCCCAGTTGTGCCACCACTGCGGCGTGAAAGCCGCTCCGACGCGACCGCGAGCGACCTCATCGGGTGCTTCGCTCCACGCGCCGAATACCGGCCATTCGGGGCTCAGCACACGGTCTGCCTGGAGCTGACGCAGCGCGCGGAGCGCCTCCTTCGTCTCCGGGGTGAGCCCGCCGAACACAAGCCGACCGTTCTGCTCGACCCAGATGTTCGGGTACGATCGGTGCAGCGCGAAGAACTGCTGGAGCGGCATGCCGCCGCCCAGGAACGCCGCCGATGCGCCAAGCCCGTACGTGTCGCGGCGACCCGAGCGGTTCGGATCCTCGTTCGTGAACGCATAGAGCACGTCGATGATCTCGTCGTAGGTAGTCGGCATCTCGCGTCCGACGTTCGCAAGCCAGTCGTTGCGCGCAGCGAACATCTGAACGTTCATGATCTGCGGTCCAGCGCCCCAGCCGTAGATCTCACCGTCGATCGTCATCATCCGGCGGTTCACCCCATCGCCGAAGTCCAGATACTTGCGGACATCACCGATGTCGTACTGCTCGAGGAGCGCGTTCATCGGCGCAAGCCGTCCGACGCGCGCGAGGCTGTAGTACTGTTCCAGATTGAGCTTGGTCAGAATGTCCGGAAAATCCCCGGCGGCAAGGCTCGTGTTGATCTTCGCCGTGAACTCGTTCTGCGGAGCGGTCCACACGTACTCGAAACGAACCCCGAGCTCGTTCTCGATCGCGCGGGTCCAGATGTTGTCTTCGAACGACTGCCCGTCGGTGTAGGTGCGGTTACTCAGTCCGCGCCACGTCGTCACCGTCAACGGCGGGTCGTACGGATCGAGCGGCCCACCGACCGGTCGCGCCGCTGCGGTCGTCTGCTGAGCACCGCCGGCGAAGAGCGCCGTGGCAACGAACAGCAGCACCACTGCTACTATCAAAAGCTTTCTCACTGCATGCCTCCTGTTGTGAGAGATATGGATCAGTGTACGGCAGATACCGGCAGCTGTCAACCTCTGTGACTCTAAGTTTCCGGCAGTTGCCGGCAATATTGCAGGATTGTCCGATCCATGGTATGATCCACGCATGCGAAGAAGTGAAGCTGGAGCCGGCCCCGCGAGTCACCGCCCGAATATCCTCTGGATCTGCACCGATTCGCAGCGGTGGGATACGCTCGGCTGCTACGGAAACAACTGGGTCACCACGCCTCACGCAGACAGGCTCGCCGCAGAAGGCGTGCAGTTTTCGCACTGCTACGCGCAGAATCCGCTATGCACCCCAAGCCGTGGGTCGTTTCTGACCGGCCGGTATCCCGTTACGACCGGGCTGCGGCAGAATGGACAGGATATATCGGCCTCCGAGCGTCTGGTCACGACGCGGCTTGCCGAAGAGGGGTACCTGTGCGGCCTGTCGGGCAAGCTCCACCTGAGCGCGTGCGACCGTCGGATCGAGCAGTTTGGACGCGACCCGGGCGGATGGCCAAAGCCTGCTCCCGAACGCGGCAATCAGGTCCTGGAAGGGATCGAACGCAGAATCGACGACGGGTACACCGACACCGAGTTCTACTGGGATCACGCCCCATCGGGAAAGCTCCCGTCGAGCTCGTACACTCGCTGGCTCGCCGAACGCGAGGCGGTCGTCGATCCGCAGCCGTTTCGCGGATCGGCGCACGTGAAGACCGGGATGCCGAGCGAACTCCATCAGGCTACCTTCTGCGCCGACAAGGCTATCGGCTTCATGCGCGCGCACTCAGGCCAGTCGTACCCGTGGCTATTTTCGGTCAACATCTTCGATCCGCACTTCATCCTTGACCCACCGCTCGACTACCTCGAGCCCTACCTGGACCGGCTCGACGACGTGCCGCTTCCGAACTATGCCGACGGCGAGCTCGACACGAAGCCCCCCTACCAGAAGCACTTCTCGGAACGGGGGAGCTTCAGTCGCCTGGAGATGTCGGAGGCGGATCACCGCCTGTGCCGCGCGGCGTACTGGGCGATGTGCGACCACATCGACGTGCAACTTGGCCGCATGCTCGACGCGCTCGACAAGACCGGACAACGCGACAACACGATCGTGATCTTCACGTCGGACCATGGCGAGCTGTTGGGCGATCACGGGATCTACATCAAGGGGCCGTTCCTCTACGACCCTGCGATCCGGGTTCCGCTGATCGTCCGCTGGCCGGAACGCGTTCCTGCAGGCAGGCGCGTCGAGTCGCTCGTCGAGCTCTCCGACCTGGCGCCGACGCTGCTCGACGCAGCCGGGATCTCCAGAGAGCCGGGTATGCAGACGAAATCGCTCCTGCCCGTCCTGACGGGTACGAGCGATCACCACCGGGACGACGTCTACTGCGAGTACTACAACTCGAACCCGAACGATCCCGCGCAGTTCTGCACGATGGTGAGGACGCAATCGCACAAAATGGTCGTGTTTCACGGGCAGGAGCTCGGCGAGCTCTACGACATCGAAGCGGACCCCGACGAGCGGTTCAACCTGTGGGATGATACAGACGCGGCGCGCGTCAAGGCCGATCTGATGAAGCGACTGATCGACAGGATGGCGCAGACGGCGGACCCGCTGCCGCCTCGCGTGGGTATATATTGACGGTCTAAACGGAGGGTGAGGTGGCTAAGCGAAAGAACCTGAAGGACATCGCAGAGGCGACCGGGCTGTCGATGTCGACGGTATCGCGGGTGCTCAACGACAAGCCCGATGTCAACGACGAGACTCGCCAGCGCGTGCTCACGGTCGTCGGCGACGCCCCCGCGCGCCCGCCGGCTGCGCGCTCCGGAAGGACGAAGGCTGCACCGCTGGTCGGGTTCATCAACCGCTTCCGCTCGTACGGGATAAACGACCACTACGTCGCGCAGGTGGTCGCGGCGGTGAACGCGCGCGCGTTCGATCACGCGTACAACCTGGTCATGATCGAAGCAGATTCGGTCTTCAAGGAAATGCGCTGGCCCGGTCGCTACGACATCTTCGGCCAGCTGTCGGGAGTGATCTGGTCGATGCCCGTCTTTGAGCAGATGCACCGCGACTTTCTGCAAGCGCGTGGGATCCCCTACGTCGTGATCAACAACAAGATGCGAACCGTCGACGCGCCGTTCGTGGAGAGCGACAACTTCACCGCGGCTCGTCAGGCGGTGGAGTACCTTGTCGGTATGGGGCACGCGAAGATCGGATTCATCGGCGGTGAGTTTTCGATCACGAACATGTTCGACCGGTTCCGAGGGTTCCAGCAGCACATGAAGGAGTTCGGCCTCGACGTCGATCCGGATTTTGTGATCGACGACCTGGGCGGCGTCGACACCTCCGGCGCTATCGAAGGAACCCACCGGCTGATCGGTCGCAAGCGCATGCCAACCGCGCTGATCTGCGCAAGCCAACCGATCCTGCTCGGAGTCTACGACGTGTTTCGCCAGCGCGGTATCCGCGTACCCGACGATGTGTCGCTGATCGCGTACGACGACACCGAGCTCCTGCGACGGCTCGACCCCCCGATCACGACGTTCCGGCAGCCACTCGAGGCGATGGGTGAGACGGCGATCGATCTCCTGATGGACCAGATTCACCACCCGGGTCGCCACGCCGACACGCCCCACGTTGTCGAGCCGATGACGCTGATCGTGCGCGATTCGGTGCGCGAGATCGTCGCTGACCAGTGACGCTTCGCGCACCGTGCCCGGCTGCGGTGAGCGGTGGCGATCGCCGGTTGCGGCCAACGCCGCCACCGATTAGAATGCCGCGATGACGACCAACACCGCCCGCGGCTCGCATTCCGACGTGCTCGCGTACATCCGCGCGAACTGGGATCGCTCGGTGCAGCACGACCACGATGGCAGCGGGTTTGACGGCATCGACCTGCCATACCCGTACACGACCCCCTGCGTGAAGGGTGACGGCCGCTTTTCGTTCTTCTTCTACTGGGACACCTACTTCACCAATCTGGGGCTCCTGAGACAGGAGCGCTACGATCTGGCGGAATCCAACATCAGGAATATGATGTGGCTGATCGAGCGCGACGGGTTCATGCCGAATCACGTTGGACTGGACAATCGGTCGCAGGTCCCCTACTTCGGGCTGATGGCCGCCGACTACGTCGATGCTACCGGCGATGAGAACCTGCTGGAGGCGGTCTGCGACTACGTCCGGCAGGAGTACTTCTTCTGGTTCCACGCACGCGCGACTACGACCGGACTCACCCGCTGCGGCCAACGAGCCCCATCGGAAGACCTTGCTCACTTCTACGACACGACGATCGTCCGTCGACTCGGGCTGTCGGAATCGGTTCCGATCGCTGAAAAGGTGAGGATCGCGGCGCACCGGCTCGCCGAGTGCGAGACCGGTTGGGACTTCACCGAACGCTTCGACGCGCGCGCGCTCGAGTTCGCGGCCGTCGAGATGAACGCGAATCTCTACCGCTACGAGTGCTTTCTGTCCGAAGCCAGCGAAAAGCTCGGCACCGGCGATCCCGGTCTGTGGAGACAACGCGCCGACGACCGGCACGCGCGGATCGACCGCTACCTGTGGAACAACGATCGCGGACTCTACCTGGACTACGACTGCGCGAAGGAACGGTCGAGCGATGTCGCAGCGCTGGTGACGTTTCAGCCGCTCTACACCGGACTCGCGTCGGCGGATCAGGCAGCGGCTGTCGCGCGGTCGCTCCCGCTGTTCGAGCGCGAGTTCGGGATCGCGGTGACCGAACAGACTCCGAACTGCCGATCGTACCAGTGGGGCTATCCAAACATGTGGCCGCCGATGGTGTGGATCGCGGCCGCCGGCCTCATGCGCTACGGCTTCATCGATGACGCACTGAGGATCGCCCGGATCTACGTCGATGTCTGCGACCGCCTGTTTGACCGGACCGGCCAGCTATGGGAGAAGATCGACGTCGAAACCGGAGAGATCGCCGGCGGCGAGTACGAGGCGCAACCGATGCTCGGCTGGAGCGCCGGGGTCTACGTCGCGCTGCGAGCGATTCTGGACGAACGCGATGCTTGAGCGGCAGCGCCGTGAGGCGATCCTCCGCCTGGTCGACCTCTACGAGATTGTCAGTATCCACGATGTCGGGGAGGCTACCGGAGCGTCCGAATCGACGCTCCGTCGCGACTTCGCCGCGCTCGAACAGGAGCGGCTCGTGCGCCGCGTCCGCGGTGGAGTCCAACGCGACGGAGCCGACCGCGACGACTCAGCCACCCCGTCGGGTCGCGCTCCGTTTGACCTACGCGCCACGGTCAACACCGAAAAGAAGCGCCGGATCGCCCGACGCGCGTGCGGCCTCTTGGCCGACGGCGACACGATCTTCATCGACGGCGGCACGACGACGTACCAGATGGTGGAGTACCTGGCGGCGCTCGCGATAACGGTGATCACGAACTCGTTCGCGATCGCCTCCGCGCTCGTCGACGGGACGCCGACCGTGATCATCCCGGAGGGTCAAATCGATCCGGCGTCGCGGCTGATACTGACGACGATAGAAGCCGACCCGTTCGGAAACTACGCGGCAAGCAAGGCGTTCATGGGAATTGAAGGCATCAGCGCGGCGGGCCTCACGAACTCGGACAGCCGCGTGATACAGGCCGAGCGGTCGATGATCCGCCACGCGTCACAGCTGATCGTGCTCGCCGACGGCTCCAAATTCGGCCGCCGAGGCCATCTTGCGCTCTGCCCGATCGAATCGGTCGCGACGGTGATCACGACAACCGACGCCGACGGAGAGATCGTCGGCGCGCTACGCGACCGGTCGGTATCGGTTCTGCAGGTATAGGTGGCCGCCGAGACAGCCATCGCCTGGCGTCGAGCTCCCGTTGCAGACCGGCACCCAATACGGCCGGCGGCCCACACTACTCCTGCGCGGGGTTCAGGATTCGCGAAAGCGTCTTTGAGATGCCCTGGGCAGCCTTCTCCGCGTCGGTCTTCGGGACGCGCGCGTCCTTCCAGATGGTCTCCGCGAAGAACGCACGAACCGTCTCGAGCACGTCCGCATCCTTGTACGCGATGTACGCGAAGTTCTCTCCGGTCGGCTCAAGGATCGTGAAACTTCCGTACGTGATCACCGGCTCCCTGCCCATGATGATTCGATCCTGCCGCTTCGTGACGAAGGTGTCGACTTCCTTGAACCGGTACGGGATCGAGTGGTTGCCGTCGCGCATCGCCGGCTCCATGTGCTTCTTGCTGTAACTGGCCGGCTCAACGACGATGAACTGCTTGTATCCGTCGGCCTGGAAGACGATGCCTTCCTCGGTCCGGTAGAAGTCCTTCACGTTCGCGTACGACGTGACCTCGTACTTCGTGTAGCTCGTCTCGGTGTCGAAGTACGACGTGATGATCAGACCGCCATCGGTCGGCAGCGCGTTCTGCAGATACGCGTCGAACAGTTCCTTGATCTGTGCCATACATCCCTCTCCTGGTGACTCTACTCCGAGTATATGCCGCCGAAACCGGTTCGTCAAAGATATTCCGATTGTGATAACCGAATCACGCCGATACAATGGAGCGAATGGCGCCGGGCACTAACCGCCTGCATCCCGAGCAGGCGCTTCATCTGTTCAAGATCTCCCGGTCGGCCAGCCTGGGCGACCTGAACCGCGCGTACCGCGCACTCGCCAACAAGTACCATCCCGACCGCCATCCCGACCGCGAGGCGTGGGCGCATCAGGCGATGACGAAGATCAACCTCGCCTACGATACCGCGGTGGACTACTTGGGCGCGCTGCGCTACGAGGAGATCGAGCAACGGCTCGATCGTCAGATCAAGGCGCACGACGACTTCATGGCGGTCTTCACGATCGTAGCCGACCGCGTTCTGGACGCGATGTTCACGTACTACCAGTACGGACTGGACAACACGCACCAGCGCGCGTCGGGCACGCCCCGGATGCGCTACCGCAGAGCGGTCAAGAACCTGGTCGCGGCGATCGACCGGCTGAACGAGCTACGCGCGCCCAACCCTGTAGACGCGCAGACCCGGTCGACGTTCACGACGTTCGCGCACTCGTTCCTGCGCTGCATCCAGCTCACCCGGGTGCTGTCACCGTCGAGCCCTTCGGCAGAGCGCCTGGCATACCGCCACTACCACCAGGGCAGCGTCGCGCTCGACTCGGCGATCAGGCGTACCTTCTTCAAGGCAGAGCTCTCTCGCCCGCACGAGATGGCTTCGCCTCAGAACCTGTCGGTGGGACTGAATGAGTTCATGACGCTGATGACCAAGTTCAGCCGAAGCAGCTGGGTCACGGAGACCGCGCTCAAGCTCCACCTGCTGGACAGCTTCAGAGATGTGCTGAAACTCGCCGAGCGCTACGAAGCGCTCGGCTTGTAACCGTCGTCAGGCCGAAGCAGCAGGTGAGGCCGTCAGGCCGAAGCTGCAGCCCCTGCGGCCGCCTCTGCGGCGACATTCATCTTCGCGACCGCGTGCTTCGCGATCGGGATACCGTAGGGCGAGCAGCTCGTGTAGTTGAGCCCCGCCTCACGCACGTAGACGATGTTCTCCGGCTCGGCCCCGTGCTCGCCGCAGAGCCCCATGCTGATATCGGGGCGGGTGAGCCGGCCGCGCTCGGCGGCGATCTTGATCAGCTCCTTGACCTGCGGGCCAAGGATCTTGAACGGGTTCGCCTCGAGCAGGTCGAACTCGTTGTAATCGCTGAAGAAGCCGTTGAAGTCGTCGCGCGACAATCCGCACGTGGTCTGCGTCAGGTCATTCGTTCCGAAACTGAAGAACTCGGCGTAGCGCGCGATCTGGTCGGCGTTCAACGCGGCCGCCGGAAGCTCGATCATCGTTCCGACCTTGTAGTCGAGCGACCCGCCCTTGAACTTCTTCTTGACGCGCTCCTCGATCTCCTTGATCCCGACGATCGCCTTGCCCTCTATCCGCTTTCCGTTGCGGATCGTCTTCATCTCGGTCGCGCTCATGATGAGCGGGATCATGATCTCCGGCTTCGGGTTCATCTTTTCGCTCTTCAGCTTGTACGCCGCTTCAAAGAGCGCTTCGACCTGCATGTTGTAGATCTCGGGGTAACTGATCGCGACGCGGATACCACGATGCCCAAGCATCGGGTTGAACTCCTTCAACAGATCGCAACGCGCGCGCACTTCGGCTTCGGTGACCTTCGGGTAGATCTGGCGGAAGTACTTGATGAACTCGTCCATGCTCTCGCGCGTGTGCGGCAGGAACTCGTGCAGCGGCGCGTCGAGCAGACGGATCGTGACCGGCAGCCCGTCCATGATCTTCAGCAGCTCGTAGAAGTCCTTGACTTGGAACTTCTTCAGTTCGGCGAGTGCTTTTTCGCGATCCTCGCGGTTCGCGGTGATGATCATCGTGCGGAACTTCAGGATGCGGTCGGCCGCAAAGAACATGTGCTCGGTCCGGCACAGACCAATCCCATGAGCGTTGAACTTGCGCGCAAGAAGCGCGTCCTTGGGCTGATCGCCGTTGCAGTGCACGTCAAAGTCGGGAGTGATGTGCTTCTCGCAGATCGCGAGGAACTCCAGGAGACCGCTCCCCTCCGGGCTCGGCTTAGTCAACTGTCCAGAACCGAAGTAGATCGTCGGGTCCTCATAGTAGGGAACGTTCAGCGTGATGTAGTCACCCTGCTTGACGACCTTCTTACCGATCTTCATCTGGTGATCGCCCCACTCGATCCCCGGGTAGACCAGAGCGACCTTACCCAGGCTTCGCGCGACGACCGGCGCGTGGCTCGCGTAGCCACCTTCGCTCGCAAGGACGCCGGTGGCGACTTCGATCGCCTTGACGTCTTCGGCGAAGGTCGACGGCATCGCAAGGATGAAGTTCGCGTCCTCATCCTTCTGAACCGCCATCCGGTACGCCTTGATCAGCTCGTCGGTATCGAAGAAGACGCGACCGATCGCAGCACCAACCGATCCCGCGATTCCGCCTTCGGCGGTGCCGAATCCCTTGACGCTGCCAAGATCGAGCGCCGGGTGGAGAATCTCGCTCAGACGCCCCGGCTTCACCGTCTCAATGATATACCGGTCATCGATGACCTTCTTCTTGTGGAGATCGAGCAGCGTCTTCAGCTCAGCCTGTGCGCTCTTGTTGACGACATCGTTCTGATCGATGACCCAGAGCTTCCCCTGCTCGACCGTGAACCGGACCCGACGGATCTCACGGAAATGCTTCTCAAGTTCCGACCCGATCTTGTCGAGCGCCGACTTGTACTTTGGCGCGATCTTCGCGATCGGTTTTCCCTTGATCGCGGTCTCATCGAAGGCGCCTTCGAAGAACTCACCCGAGATGCCGCTCTCACCGGTGATGATGTCGCGGGTCGAAAAGGTTCCGAAGAGGCTCTCCTTCCCGAAGTTGCCGAACACCATCGTCTGGACCAGGATCGCCGAGTCGGACGAACTCTGGTTGATCTGAAAGAGCTGGTGGTAGAGCTTCAGCACGTAGCGCAGCTGTTCGTAGCAGTCGGTAAAGACCTCAGCGGGGAAGACCGAACGATTCTTCTCGATCGCGGTGACGACCGCCTTCTTCGAGTCTTTCTGTCGCGCCGCATCCTCGAACGCACTCTTCGCCTTTTCAAGCGCCTTCTTGCGCGCGGCGGGCACCCCTTCGCTGAGGAGCTCCATTTCGGCGATGTTGGCGAACACGTTACCGAACTCGTGATACGCGAACTGCTGCCCGACGTACGCCGCGAATCCTTCGACGGTCTGCTCCGACAATCCGATGTTGTGGATCGTCGAAAACGTGTTGACCATGTTCAGCATCGGGCTTTCCACGACCTTGATCAGCAACGGGTTGTCGGGATCGTCGAACTGCTTACCGTAGGTCTGCTCCATATCGGCGATCGGATCCTGGAGCATGTCGAATACGCCCTTCTCATCGGCCGCGATCCGGTTCAGCGTCTCGTTGAGCATCAGAAAACCGGGCGAAATCGGCGCGCCGAGCGACGCGAGTTCCATCACACGGCGTCCGCGGCTACCTACGGCCTCGAGTGCCTCCGGATCGGTCAGGTACTCCGTGCTGCTGAACGAGTAATACTCTTGCATTCCATCTCCCTCTTATCGGACAGAGCGCCTCGCTTCCGGTACGGACCGGGGCCCCGGGCAGAAACTAGAACAGATCGAGAACGCGGTCGATACCGCCCTTCAGGAACGCCTCGAACCGCGGGCTTGCGCCTTCATACAGGTAGCGCTGCAGCTTGCGCACGTCGGCGATGTTCTCCCCGGCAACGCTGAACATGATCGGCGTACCGTGCTTGACCTTGCCCCACTTGAACAACGAGTTGATGTCGTTGATGCGCTCGTTTTCGTACCAGATCAACACGTCGAGCCCGGCGTACTTGTTGCGGTAGCTCGCGATGACCTTCTTCCACGCTTCGACGTTGCCGTTGTGGAAGAGCTCATTCGTGACCACGACCGAATACTTCGGCGTGATTGCACGACGACCGCCCGCAGGCGGCGCGGCAGGAGCGGTGGTGCTCGAACCCGTGGGCGCGACGGCAGCCGGTTTGCGCGGCGCGTCGTACGACGGCGGCGGAGGCGGCGGAGCCGACTCGTACACCTTGCGTGGCGCGCGATACGCGGTGTCGCTCTTGACCTTGCGCCCGTAAAGCAGCTTCACGAAGTCACTCGCCGCCGATTCGAGTACGTCACGGTCCAGGCGTTCGACCGCCGGCCCAACCAGAATCAGACAGTACTCGTCGTGAACGAGCGGGAGCGCATCGTCCCAGTGCGCTTCGTTCGCAGGGTTGATCGCGTAGAGGCCCGCCTGCGGATGGTAGTAGCACACTACGATGTGTACCTTGCCCCACTTCGACGTGACGTCGATGACATCGTCGACGTCTTCTATCGTGCGCTCCAGATTGTGCGGAAGGCAGACGTAGTCGAGCTTGTCGACGAGAAGCGCGTTCAGGATCGAGCGGACCTGGTAGCGGTCGAGTGATCCGTCTTCGATCGCGTCGTTGACCGAATCGGCAAGGTTGAACCCGTCCGCGACATCAGCCGCGAACGCGTTCACGCTCTTGAAGTGCCGCAGGGCGGCGTTGAAGCCGGCCCTGCGGGAAAGAAGATTCAGTGTATTTTCCATACCCTACAGTTCTTGGAGATCGTCGGCCTTTCGTCGGCGCCGCGACGGCGTTACGTCGGCCTTCCCCTTCACCCCGGCATCGCTCGCCTCTTCGGCGTCATCGGCGGCGCTGAAGTGCGCGATCTCTGGTTCCCGAGCGACGATATCCTCGTCGACCGCAGAGCCAAAGCTCTGGTTGAGGTCCTCACGGATCGTGCTGCGGCGGCGCTTGAACGTCGCGAACGCGGCATCCTGGAAGCCCTTTGATACGCCGTGGAGGAACTCGTTGAGCACATTCGCCATGCCGTTCAGCGTGAACTTCTTGCGCTTGATGCTCGTGATGTCGACGTCGAGGATCAGACCCGGCTGGATGTGGTACGGGTTGATCAGGTAGTCGAACTCCTCGAACTCGCGGCGCAGGAACTCGATCCGCTTGTCGACCTCGACGCGCTCCTTCGGATTCAGGTGTCCGTAGATCACGCTCACCCGCTCCTGGGACCGGCCGAGCATCTTCTTCAGCAGCGCCTTCTCGTGGAGATAGGTCTGGTTCAGCCGCTCGACGTCGGTGTCTTCGGCCTTGATGCGCAGGATCTCGTTCCAGGTCTTCTCTACCTCTTCGTAGATCGGATCGCCGGACTCCTGCTTCGCACGTCGGATCCGTCCGCGCATCCGCTTCGCGACATCGTCGAAGTCGTTGACCTTCATGCCGCTCTTGTTGCTGTCGTAGAGCGCGTTCACGACGTCCCACATGTGCGTGATCTCGACCCGGAACGCGTCCATCTGCTTGTCGTACGCGTCGCGCTCCTTCAGCAGCTGCTCCTGATCGAAGTACTTCAGACGCATCTGGTAGCGCTCGTCGGGCAGGTTGTTGACGTCGGTGTCCTCGTACTCGCGAACGACGAGCTCGCGGGCGTTCTTGAGGTTTTCGATGAACTGATAGCCCATCTTCGACGTGTCGAGGATCGCGGTCAGCGAGTTCACCGCGGTGTTGAAGCCACGGTTGCGGATGTTCTCAGCATCGATGATCTTCTTGATGTTCTCCCGGATGTTGAGCGGGTCGAACTCCTTCGGAT
>RECL01000030.1 GCA_007694025.1 Spirochaetaceae bacterium | reverse complement strand
GAACGACCGGACCGGCAGGGTCGCATCGGCGGGCCCGGTTCCGGCGGCGGGCTCATCGCCGGCGGCACGCTCATCCACATCGGGCACATCGGGCGACGTCCACGCGCCGTCGTCGACCGCGAACTCGATCATACACGGCCCATCGTGATTCAGCGTGACCTCGATGCGGACCGTCGATGCCGCAAGATCGGTTTCCGACACTACGACCGATGTGAAATGGACTGCCGGCACCTCCACATGCTCGACCGACCGGAAGAGGCCACCGTACGCGTAGAAGTCGAAGTAGTTCTCCTGAAGCGGCGAACGCGCTATGTCCAACCGATTGTCGACGACGACCTCAAGCTCCCTGACGCGTGCCACAGACCGCGGCACCGTGACCGCGAACGACGAGTAGGGTTTGCGGTGAACGCAAGCGATCGCACCATCGATGTAGACGGCAGCCCAGATCCCAAGCCCGTGGAACACGAGGTATCCGTCACTGTCCGGGGTCTGTTCGAAGCGCCGCTGGTAGATTCCGGTCCCGCGTTTTCCGGCGAGCGTCGGCATCGCGTCAAAACAGCCAGGCACAGCTATCGGGCCCGACCCACGCAAGCTGTCGATACCGGCCGCCGCCCGAAGCGGTTCGCCCGATGCGACCGCGCGCTCCTCAAGGTCTACCCCGTCCCCAAGCCAGCGAAAATCCCATACCCCGTCGAGCGACGTTGTCCGCGACGGTCTTCTGCAGTTCAAATCCATGCACGATCGTAGCGCGTAGCGCACGCTTTGCCCAGCGTCTTCTGCGAATACCTTCGGTTGCCGCATCTGGAGTCGGGAGCTATATTGTTCGAGCGTTCGCGACATAAATATCGATTGATTTCATCACCAATTTCCCGCCGGGCGGGTGCCGATATCGCGTCGGTTTGATAGAATAGCGGGACAAGGAGCCGGAATGATCAAGCACGAGTACGATGCGGTTATCGTTGGCGCCGGAGGGTCGGGTCTCTACGCTGCGCTCGAAGCGAGCAAGACGGCCCGGACCGCGGTGGTGAGCAAGCTCTTCCCGTCACGGAGCCACACGGGCGCCGCCCAGGGTGGAATCGGCGCCGCGCTTGGGAACGTCGAAGAAGACAAGCCCGAATGGCACGCGTTCGACACGGTCAAGGGCGGTGACTACCTGGTCGACCAGCAGGCAGCGAAGATCCTTGCCGAAGACGCCGTGCGCGCGGTCTACGACCTGGAAAACCGCGGGCTTCCGTTCAGTCGCACCGACGAGGGCAAGATCGCGCAGCGGCGCTTCGGCGGGCACACGCACCACTTTGGTGAGGGGCCGGTCCACCGCAGCTGCTACGCCGCCGACCGCACCGGGCACATGATCCTGCAGACGCTCTATCAGCAGTGCATCAAGAACGACGTGAGCTTCTTTGACGAGTTCCAGGCGATGGATGTCATCATGGACGGCAACCGGGTTGCCGGGATAGTCGCGCTCGAGCTGGCGACCGGTGAGATCCACCTCTTTCGCTCCAAGGCGGTCCTCTTTGCGACCGGCGGGTTTGGACGGATGTTCAAGATCACGTCCAACGCGTACGCAAATACCGGCGACGGCCCTGCGCTGCTTGCACGCGCGGGTATCCCGCTGATGGACATGGAGTTCTACCAGTTCCACCCGACCGGCATAAAGGGTATGGGAATCCTGATCACCGAAGGCGTCCGCGGTGAAGGAGGTATCCTCCGCAACAGGAGCGGCGAACGGTTCATGGAGACCTACGCGCCGACCCTGCTCGACCTTGCGCCGCGCGACATGGTCAGCCGCGCGATAATGACCGAAATCGCCGCCGGACGCGGAGTCCGCGGTGACCGCAAGATCGACGACTACGTGATGCTCGACGCGACACACCTGGGCAAGGAGACGGTCTACAGCAAGATTCCCGACATCGCCGACTTCTGCAAAACCTATCTTGCGATCGATCCGGCGGAGAAACCGATGCCGGTACAGCCGACCGCGCACTACGCGATGGGCGGGATTCCGACTACGATCGACGGGGTCGTGACGACCGGTACGGTCACCTACGACGGACTCTACGCGGTTGGCGAATGCGCGTGCGTCAGCGTGCACGGTGCGAACCGGCTCGGCACGAACAGCCTGGTCGACCTGGTCGTATTCGGCCGACGCGCCGGGATGCATATCGCCGACTACGTGAAGGGAGCGTCGATGCCGTCGCTCCCGGAAGGCGCCGAAGAGGCGGCAGTGAAGAAGATCGAGCGGCTGCACGACGGATCGAAGGGGCCGCACGTCGGACCGTTCTACACGCGCATGCAGGAAGCGATGATGGCCAAGGTCGGCGTCTATCGCAACGAGCGGCCGATGACCGAAGCGGTCGACCTGATCCGGACGCTGCGCGACGAGTTCCGCGCCGTTCGATCTGAGGACACGAACAAGGCGTTCAACTCCGACGTGCTGGGAATCCTGGAGCTGGAGAACCTGCTCGACCTGTCGCTGGTGACCGCGGCGAGCGCGCTCAACCGTAAGGAGAGCCGCGGCGCGCACAGCCGGGAAGACTACCCGGAACGCGATGATGCCGGATGGCTCAAGCACACGCTCGCGTCGCTCGACGGTCAGGACGTAAAAATCGATTACAAGGACGTGGACACGTCGATCTGGGAACCCAAGCCCCGGACGTACTGAGCAGAACTGGAGATAAGGAGCGATCATGAAGGTCAACCTGGAGATACAGCGGTTCAACCCGGAAACCGACACCGCGCCGCATTTCAAGACGTACGAGGTGGTCGTCGATCCGACCGACAGGGTCCTGGACGCGCTGATGGACATCAAGCGCAACACCGACGGATCGCTCGCGTTCCGCCGAAGCTGCGCGCACGGCGTGTGCGGGTCCGACGCAATGGTGATCAACGGCACAGAGGCGCTCGCGTGCAAGACGCTGATCCAGGACGTCACCACTGAAGAGGGCGCGACGATCAGGATCGAACCCGCGCGGCACATGAAGGTCCAACGCGACCTGATGGTCGAACAGGAGGGTTTCTTCCAGAACTTCCGCAGCGTGAAGCCGTTCTTCATCCCGGACGACAGCAAGCAGAAGCCCGAAAAGGAGTACGCGCAGTCGATCGAAGAGCGCGCCCAGTTCGACGACCCCACGAAGTGCATCCTCTGCGGCGCGTGCTACTCTGCGTGCCCGGTGCTCGACAAGAACCCGAACTTCATCGGACCCGCCGCTATCGTCCAGGCGAGTCGGTTCGTGTTCGACAGCCGCGACTCGGGCCTCGGCGCACGCCTGGAGATCCTCGATCAGCCCGACGGCGTCTGGGCGTGCGAGAACCACTTCGAGTGTACCCGGGTCTGCCCGCGCGAGATCAAGGTCACGAAAATGATCAACTTCACAAAGCGCGCGATCAAGCAGTACCGCGACGAGCGTGGCGAACAGGTCAACGACGGAGGAGCGCAAGCGTGAACATCCACGAGTATCAGGGAAAAGAGATCTTCGCGAAGTACGGCATTCCGGTGCACGATCAGGCAGTCGTCACGACGCCGGATGCAGCGCGGCAGGCTGCCGAGCGGATGGGCACGACGGTCGTCGTGAAGGCGCAGGTGCTCGTGGGTGGTCGCGGCAAGGCAGGCGGCGTCAAGCTCGCGAACACACCGGAGGAGGCCGAGGCGCGCGCGCGCGATATCCTGGGCCTGACGATCAAGGGAATTCCGGTCCAGAAGGTGATGATCACGCCGGCGAGCGAGATTCTGCAGGAGTTCTACGTATCGATCACCGTCAATCGTACGACGAAGGATCTGGTGCTGATGATGAGTAAGGCCGGCGGCGTCGACATCGAAGACCTGGCCGTGAACCGCCCCGAAGAGATCATCAAGTTCCCGATTCACCCGACCGACGGAATCGACACACCTGCGCTCGAGCGCGCGCTCACCGATGTGTTCGGAAAGCCCGACCTGGTGAACCAGGCGAAGGATGTAGTCGCGAAGCTCTACCAGGCATTCATGGACCTTGACTGCTCGCTCGTCGAGATCAACCCGTACGCGCTCGTTCCGGCCGACGACGGCGAAAAGCTCGTCGCGCTCGACGCAAAGGTGAACTTCGACGACAACGCGCTGTTCAAGCACGCCGACGTCGAAGCGATTCGTAGCCCCGAAGAGCTCTCTGCGGACGAGACCGCGGCAAAAGCGGCGGGACTCAGCTTCGTCAGCATGGACGGGTACATCGGCTGCATGGTCAACGGCGCCGGACTCGCGATGGCGACGATGGATATCATCAAGCTCTACGGTGGCGATCCTGCGAACTTCCTGGACGTCGGAGGCAGCTCGAACCCGGAGAAGGTCGTGAACGCGCTGAAGATCATCACGGGCAACCCAAAGGTGCGCGCGATCCTCATTAACATCTTTGGAGGGATCACGCGGTGCGACGATATCGCGACCGGGATTCTGGAAGCGCTCAAGCAGATCGACCTGAAGCTGCCGATGGTTATCCGGCTGATCGGCACCAACGATGAAGAGGGACGCGCGATACTGAAGGGAGCCGGGCTCGACTCGTTCGAGTCGCTCGGTGACGCGGTCGAGCGGGTCGTCGCGGCGGCTAAGGGGTAAGACATGAGCATTCTGATCGACGAAAAGACATCGGTTATCGTACAGGGTATCACCGGCCGCGACGGGAGCTTCCACGCGCGACAGATGGTCGGTGACGGCACGAAGATCGTTGCGGGCGTTACCCCCGGCAAAGGCGGGCAGAAGCTCGACGACGTGCCGGTCTACGAAAGCGTGGCCGACGCGCAGCGCAATCACACGGTCGACGCGACGGTGATTTTCGTGCCGCCAAGGTTCGCGGCAGGCGCAATCAAAGAGGCCGCCGACGCGGGCGTTCCGCTCATCATCTGCATCACCGAAGGGCTTCCGGTGCTCGAGATGGTGGAGGCCTACCGCTATGTCAAGGATAAGGGCCTTCGCCTGATCGGGCCGAACTGCCCCGGCCTCATCTCTCCGGGCAAGTGCAAGATCGGCATCATGCCGTACCGGATCCACAAGCCCGGCGACATCGGCGTGATCAGCCGAAGCGGCACGCTCACCTACGAGGTCGTCTACAACCTCACGACGTCGGGCATCGGACAGTCGACCTGCATCGGAATCGGCGGCGACCCGATCATCGGATCGTCGTTCACCGATCTGCTCGAGCTCTTCGAAGCCGACGCCGACACCGCAGGCGTCGTCGTGATCGGTGAGATCGGCGGAGAGGACGAGGAACGGGCGGCCGACTTCATCAAGAACAAGATGACGAAGCCGGTCGTCGGCTTCATCTCGGGGCGCACCGCTCCTCCCGGGAAGCGGATGGGACACGCCGGCGCGATCATCTCCGGCGGCAAGGGCACTCCGCAGGCAAAGGTCGACGCGTTCAATGACGCCGGCGTCGCGGTTGCCGACAAGCCCGACGAGATCCCCGGCCTGATCCGAAAGGCGCTCGGGAGATAGCTCCGGGTGCCGTGTAGCGATCTGGACATCCGACGGGAACACGATACACTCGACGCATGACGATCGCGTTTACGTTCGAGATTTTCCTGCCGGTGATCCACGGCGTATTCACCGCCACGCACGATCTGGCAACGAATCTCATCGCTCGCGGTAACCGCGTGATCTACATCGCCCCCCGATGGCCCGAATCGAAGATCAACGAAGTCGACGGTATCCCGGTCTACTACATCACAAGCTACGAGACCTTCGTCTACCCCGGGATGCGCAACGTCATCCCGTGGAGTCGCCACGTCGAACGCGTGCTCGTCAAGGAGAACGTCGACATCGTGCACATCACCGGACCGTGGCTGCTCAACTGGGCCACGCTGCGGGCCGGTCGCCGGCGCGGATGCGCGACCGTGCAGACCTTTCACACGATGCTCCAGGAGCCCACGTATATCCGCTACTTCACGCACACCGACCTGCTGGTCGCGCCGTTACGAATGGCGGCGTGGAAGTATTTCGGCATCTACATCCGACGCAGCGACATCGTGACCGGCCCGAGCCGATACGTCGTCGACGAGCTTTCGAAGCACTACCCCGACCAGCGCATCGAGTACGTCCCGAACGGGATCGACCTGGACGACTTCGCGGATCCTCCGTCGATCGATTCGGTGATCGCGCGGTACCACGAATTTCGCGAGCGCTCGATCGTCTTCGTCGGTCGGCTTGGTGAAGAGAAGGCGGTCGACAAACTGATCGACGCGGCGCGCATCGCGGTGGACATCGATCCAGGGTTCCGGCTGCTCATCGTCGGTGACGGCCCGGGCCGGCGCCGGTACCAGAACCAGGTTCGCAGGCTCGGGCTGGCCGGGCACGTGTTCTTCCTGGGCCGGATTCCGCACCGCGATCTCATCACCAGTGGCCTGCTTCACCACGCGCGAGCGAACGTCACCGCGAGTACGACCGAAAGCTTCGGTATGACGGTCGTCGAAGCGATGGCCGCGGGCACGCCGTCGATCGTCGCGAACGTTCCCGGTATCTCGGAACTCACCGTCGGTACCGGTCTGACCTTCAAGAAGGGCAACCTCCGCGACCTCGCGGAGAAGATGGTGCTGCTCTTCCGGGACGACGAGCTGTTCACCACGCTTCGCGCTGGGTGTCGCGAGCACGCGCGCCGATTCGACGGTCGGCAGATCGCCGAGCAGTTCGAAGCGCTCTACGAATCGATTTACCCTCCCCGCCGGCGCCGATCCCGCGGCAGGTAGCCGCGACGATAGGCCCCGCGTCGTTTCGCGTCGATAGACACCGCGGCGAACGGCGCCGCGTAGCGGCGTAGACATGATCGATTTAATCCGGTATTAGAGGACGAGGTGTAATGACTGTGCGACCGCTACTCGCCGGCATCGATGTCGGTTCAACCACTGTGAAGCTCGCTCTCGTCGATCCCGACGACGGTTCGCTCGTCTACAGCGCGTACGAGCGACACGGGTCGCGCCAGCGGCGCACCGCGCAGGAGCTCGTAGAGAGAGCGTCGCGGGAGTACCCTGGTCTGCGCGTCAAACCAGTGTTCTGCGGCTCCGGATCGCGCGACCTCGCGATCGCGATCGGGGTACCGTACATCCAGGAAGTCGTTGCCAACGCGGTCGCTGTACGGCGCTTCCACCCGCGAACTCGCGTGTCGATCGAGCTCGGCGGGCAGGACGCGAAGGTAACCTTCTTCCACCGCGACGAGGCGACCGGTTCGCTGGTCGCATCCGATATGAGGATGAACGGGAGCTGCGCCGGTGGGACCGGTGCGTTCCTCGACGAAGTCGCGGGGGTGCTGAAGCTTCCTGTCGAGTCACTCAATGAGGCCGCCGAGCGCGGCGTGCAGATCTACGACATTTCGGGCAGGTGCGGCGTGTTCGCGAAGACCGATATCCAGCCGCTCCTGAACCAGGGCGTCGACAAGCCCGACATCGCGCGGTCGGCGTTCCACGCGGTCGCGAAGCAGACGATCGGAGGGCTCGCGCAGGGCCTGGAGATCGTCCCACCGGTCATTTTCGAAGGCGGGCCGCTCACGTTCAACCCGGAGCTGGTCGCGGTCTTCGCGGAGCGGCTGCAGCTCGCACCCGACCAGATCATTCGCGCCGAACACCCCGAGATCCTGATCGCGTGGGGCGCCGCGCTCGGCGGCCCGCAGCTCTACCCGGATGCACAGGACGTCGATCTCGAGTCACTCGCCCGGCACACAGCCTTCACGCTGACCGATCCTGATCCTTCCATGAACGACGCACGCGTCGCGAACGCTCCGCTGTTCGCGTCAAGCGATGAAGAGAAGCACTTCAAGCACCGCCATGAGCCGCCACAGCCGATCGATCCGCACGCGTTTGCCGGT
Organism: Spirochaetaceae bacterium; assembly: GCA_007694025.1. Classification (GTDB taxonomy): domain Bacteria; phylum Spirochaetota; class Spirochaetia; order DSM-27196; family SLST01; genus SLST01. The sequence goes on along the minus strand of RECL01000030.1, from coordinate 4,640 downwards.
ACGAGCATCGACGTCGTGATCGGCATCGACGCGGGTTCGACGACGACCAAGTTCGTCATGATGACCACCGACGGCCAGCTCGTCGACGAGTTCTACGCGCGCAATGCCGGCGAGCCGATCGAGGTCGTACGAGCGGGCCTCCTCGAACACAAACGGCGATGGGATGAACTCGGAATCCGCGTGAATGTCGTGCGACTCGCGACTACCGGGTACGGAGAGCAGCTGTTTGCCGCGGCGTTCGGCGCCGACTACCACACGGTAGAGACCGTCGCGCACGCGGAGGCGGCCCTCCACTACGAGCCCGGCGCATCGTTCGTGCTCGACATCGGTGGACAGGACATGAAGGCGTTGTTCCTGGACGACGGCATCGTGACGGGCATCACGCTCAACGAGGCGTGCAGCGCCGGGTGCGGCTCCTTCCTGGAGAACTTCGCGTCGTCGCTGTCGATCCCCGCGACCGAGATCGCCGACTACGCGTTTCGCTCGACCTCGCCGTCGCAGCTGGGATCGCGGTGCACGGTCTTCATGAACTCGTCGATCATCACCGAACAGAAGAACGGGAAGACGCCCGAAGACATCATGGCGGGGGTCTGTCGGTCGATCGTCGAAAACGTCTTCTCCAAGGTGATTCGACTGTCCAACCTGGACGCGATCGGCAAGCGCATCGTCGTGCAGGGCGGCACGTTCAAAAACGACGCGGTGCTGCGCGCGCTCGAGCTCTACGTCGGGCGATCGGTGGTCCGCGCGCCGTACCCCGGTACGATGGGCGCGATCGGGATCGCGCTACTCGCGCTCAAGCACCACAAGGACGGAAGGCTCGCCGGCGAGTCACGGTTCATCGGGTGGGAAGCGCTCGCGCGATTCACGTTCGAAAAGCAGACCGGGCTCGTCTGCCCGCTCTGCACGAACAGCTGCCGCCGTACGGTCATCAGTTTCCCAAACGGCAACCGGTTGGTCACCGGCAACCGGTGCGAGCGCGGCGAGGTGGTCGGTGACCCGAAGGACCCGGCCTCGCGCGAACGGCTGCGCGAAATCCGCGCCGCGCGGAAGGGGCGCACCGATCTGTTCCGGCTCAGACAGGAGCTCCTGTTCCGCGATCCGGTCGTGACCGAAACGAGCCCGCGAAAGGACATAACGATCGGCCTGCCGCGCGCGCTGGAGATGTGGAGCACGCTCCCGTTCTGGCGCGCGTTCTTTGGCGCGCTCGGCTTCAGAACGCTCCTGTCCCCGCCGAGCACGAAGAAGCTCTACGAAACAGGCCTGCAGTCGGTCCCGTCGGATACCGCCTGCTTCCCGGCGAAGCTCAGCCACGGACACCTGCGCGCGCTGATCGACGCGCGCCCCGATCGGATCTTCATGCCGATCATGAACCGGATGATCCCGGAGAACCCGACGGTCTGCAGCAACCACGCGTGCGCGGTGCTCAAGGGGTACCCCGCGGTACTTCGGATCGCCGATGAGCCCGAGACGCGCCACGGCATACCGACCGATACGCCGGTCTTCCACTGGGTCGATCAGTACGCGAAAGTCGAATCGCTCGTCGAGTGGACCGGCGCCACCTTCGGCATCCCGCGCGACGCCGTCGTCGATGCGGTCGATCAGGCCGACCGCGTTCAGGCCGAGCACCGTGCGGCGATGCAGGAGGCGGGTCAGCGCGTGCTCGACGCGCTTGCCGATGACGAGTTCGCGGTCGTTGTCGCCGGTAGGCCGTACCACTCGGACCCGATAGTGAACCACGAGCTGCCCGAGCACTTCCTCAAGCGCGGGATCCAGGTACTGCCGCTCGAAGCGCTCCCCGACCTCGACTGCATCGACCTGACGCCGGTCAGGGCCGAGTTGACCGTGAACTACCACGTGCGGATGTTCGCCGCGGCGATTCTGGTCGCGCGCGACCCCCGGCTCGAGTTTGTCCAGATCGTGAGCTTCGGATGCGGCCACGACGCGGTCGTCGGCGACGAGGTGACCAGACTGCTCGCGTTCGGCGGTAAGTCGCCTCTCAACCTCAAGATGGACGAAAGCGATATCTCCGGGCCGCTCAACATCCGTGTGCAGTCGTTCATAGAGACGATCGCGCAGCGAAGACGACGGGTCGCATCACCCGACCAGGTGGACTTCCCCGCGCCGTACGCAACGCGATACCAGAAGGAGCACCGCAAGACAAAGACGCTGTTCATCCCGAACGTGAGCCGTTCGTTCAGTGTGATCGCGTCGGCGGCGCTTCGTAACGACGGGTTCACGACCCGCCCGCTACCGATGGCCGGATCGCGCGCGGCGAACCTTGGCAAGAAGTTCGTCCACAACGACATGTGCTACCCTGCGCAGATCAACATCGGCGAGATGCTCGCCGCGCTCGAGGACGGTTCCGCCGATCCCGACAACTCGGTCCTCGCGCTCGCGAAGAGCCAGTGCGACTGTCGGCTCGCGCACTACGCCATGATGGCCCGCCACGCGCTCGACTCGGCGGGCTACCCGCAGGTCACAATCATCACGACCGATGAGGACCTGCGCGGACTGCATCCCGACTACAAGCAGAGCGCGCTGTTCGAGTACCGGATGCTGTGGGGGCTCGTGATGGCCGACGCGCTCGAAGAGTTGCGCCGAAAGATGCGGCCGTACGAGCTGGTGCCCGGAAGCACCGATGCTCTGTTCGACGATTGTCTGAACGGAATCGACCGCGCGTTCGATCGAGGGGTCGGCGCGGCGTTCCGCGAGTTCAAGCGATCGATGCGTCGCTTCGCGGAGCACCGGTTCGACCGGAGCAACCCGCGCCCCCGCGTGTTCGTAATCGGCGAGTTTCTGCTGAACTTCCATCCCGAGTCGAACGGGCGCATCGAACGCTACCTGGAAGACAACGGCATGGAGGTGATCCTCCCCGATCTGTTCAACAACCTCCACCGCGAGTTTCTGCTCAAGATCGATCAGAAGGACCGGTACCACGTGCGATTCCCGGCGATGGACATGTTCATCACCAGAGTCACCGAGCGGTTCATCCGCCACGTGCTGAAGACGGTCGACACCGTGAAGAAGGAGCACCCACTCTACTCAGCCACCCCGCCGCTCGCGTCTATCGCCGACCGCGCGCACTCGATCATCGACCGCACGTTCACGAGCGGCGAAGGCTGGATGATCCCCGGCGAGATCCTCCACCACGCCGAGCACGGCGTCGACTCGTTCCTGATCCTCCAGCCGTTCGGATGCCTGCCGAACCACGTCACGGGCCGCGGTATCGTCAAGGCGATCAAGCAGCAACGGCCCGACGTCCAGATCCTGGCGCTCGACTACGATCCGGATACGAGCTTTGCCAACGTGGAGAACAGGCTTCAGATGCTCATCATCACCGCGAAAGAACGGCACCCGGCCAACCAGAGCAGAACCGCGACCGCAGGATAGAGAGTAGAAATTCGGTGGCATTGCATACTCCGAGGGTCTACAATGGTAGACATGGCGTCTGCCTCGCACGTTGTCGACCTGGGACCGATCGACGATTCCGATCTACCTCTGACTGAAGGCTTCGCGGGACCGCGAAGCTTCTCGATCGACGAACCGCCCCCGACCCGGGACGCTGAAGGTGTCCTGAAGTCGATCCAGTCGCTGAACCGGATTCGAGACCTGGATACGCTCCTTGAACAAGTCCTGCTACAGGCGCGTCGACTCGTGCGTGCCGACGCGGGGACTATCTACATGAAGGCGAAGGGCCGGCTGTTCTTTAGCTACGTGCAGAACGACACGCTCTTTTCCGGGCAGACCCCCGACTCACGCTACGTCTACTCCGCCAATAGCCTCCCGATCGACCGATCGTCGCTCGCCGGTTACGTCGCTGCGTCACGCGAGCCGCTCGTGATCGACGACGTGTACCACATCAGAAGCGAAGTGAGTTACTCGTTCAACCCGGAGTTCGACACCAAATCGCACTACCGGACGAAGAGTATGCTGATCGTGCCGCTTCTGACCCGCGACGACGGGCTCGTCGGCGTGCTGCAGCTCATCAACGCGACCGACGAGTCGGGCGACACCGTGACGTTCTCGTACTCCGACACGCTGTTCGCAACCCAGTTCGCGCAGGCCGCCGCCGACGCGGTCGAGCGCACGCGGCTGAGCCGCGACATGGTACTGCGCATGGTCGAACTGAGCGGGCTACGCGACCCGTACGAGACGGGACAGCACGCGAAGCGCGTCGGGGCGTACTCGGTCGAGTTGTACGACAAGTGGGCGACCGACAAGGGCATCTCCGCCAACGAAATAAGGGCCAACCGCGAGATCATCCGGACCGCCGCGATGCTCCACGACGTCGGCAAGGTCGCGATCAGCGACACGATCCTCCGAAAGGGCAAGAACCTGAATCCCGATGAACGCAAGCGGATGCAGCTCCACACGATCTACGGCGCCCGGCTGTTCAAGCGCGACGACTCGCCGTGGGACGTGATGGCGCGCGAGGTTGCGCTGAACCATCACGAACGATGGGACGGCACGGGGTACCCCGGACACACCGACAATATCTTCGGATCCAAAATCCGCGTCGGGCGACCGAAGAAGACCCAGGAAATCCCGGTGTCCGCGCGGATAGTCCAGATCGCAGACGTGTACGACGCGCTCGCGACCAAGCGCGCGTACAAGGAGGCGTGGCCGGTCGCCGACGTGCA
>RECL01000001.1 GCA_007694025.1 Spirochaetaceae bacterium | reverse complement strand
GCGGCGAGCCGCACGGCGCACTCGGAGCACCGTTCGCCGAATCCACATCCGCGCGGATCCTCGAGTGCGTGAATGCAGCCGAAGGCGCCGACCGCAGTCCCTCCCACGAGCTGCTCGGTGGAAATGCCGACGAGCTCGCCCAGTGCGCGATTCGCGTACAGGATGCGTCGTTGCCCATCCGTCACGCAGAGCGCGAACGGCAGGTGATCGTAAATGGTGTTGAGGTCTGTCTCGCGCACGGTCACTCCTTGTTCCCCGGCAGTTCCACGGTGAAGGTCGTGCCGACGTCAACCTCGCTCTCGAAGGCGATGCTGCCTCCCATCAGCTCGACGAGCCGCTTCGCGTGCGCGAGGCCGAGTCCCATCCCGCTGATATCGAGCGCCTCGCGGCCAAGCCGGGCGAAAGCACCGAACACCGCCTCCCGCCGCTCCTCCGGGATGCCGACGCCTGTATCGCTCACCGCCAGGCGGACGGTATCCTCTGCGCCGCCGACGGTAACGGTAACGCTTCCACCGGGCCTGTTGTACTTGACCGCGTTGGAGAGCAGCGTCAGGAGCACCTGACGGACGCGGTCCCGGTCTGCCCGTGCGACCGGTCGCCCGGCGCAGTCGCAGCTGAAGGCGAGCTCGAAAGCAAGCTCCCCGGCGAACGCCCGCGCCTCGCGCAGGCACTCCTCGGCGATCTCTCCGCAGTCGACGGGTTCAAGGCTCAGTTCCACCAGGCCGCTCTCGATCGTCGTGTACTCGAGGATACCGTTCACGAGCGCGAGCATCCTTCGCCCGGCATCTTCGATCTCGCCGAGCGTGTCGCGCTGCCCGTGGTCGAACGACCCGTCCGTCCGCAGCACCTGCGCGAACCCGAGCACCAGGTTGAGGGGGGTACGCAACTCGTGGGTGACGCTCTGCAGGAAGGCGGTCTTCGCGTTGTTCGCCTCGGTCGCCGCGCGCCGATCGATCTGCAGACGTTCGACCAGTTTCTGCTGCGTGATGTCGGTTATGAACGCGAACAGTTCGGTCCCGGTCCAGCTGTGAACGAAGGTCGCGCTCACCTCGACGTCGATCACCGCCCCGTCTTTTCTGCGGTGTTTGCTCACGAACCGATCGTATCCGGTCTCCGCGAGTTTCTGCATGCGTCGCGCGGTTTCTTCCGGAGACTCGATCACGTCGAGTTCGTTGACCCCCATCGCCAGGAGCTCGTCACGGTCGTAGCCCAGCATCCGGCACGCGGCGTCGTTGACCTCGATCAGGCGCGCATCGGCGCTAACGCGCCAGAACGCCTCGAGCGTCGTCTTTGTGTACGCGGAGAAGACCTCCGCGCGCGACCGCAACTCTGTGAGCAGCGCCTCGCGGTCGCTTACGTCGCGCATGAACCCGTACGATCGCACCGGTTCGCCGGAATCGCCGGTCTCGATCTCCCCGGTCGCCTCCATATGAGCGACCGATCCGTCGGGGCGAACGATCCGGAAGAGCACGTCGAACTCCGAGCGGTTTGCGACCGCTTCGGTAAACGCGGTCTCCAGGGCAGCGCGGTCCTCCGGATGTCCACGCTCCATGAGCGCGGCGGACGACGCCTCGTCGCGGTCCGGGTCCATCCGCAGGATCCTGAAGATCTCCGGGGACCAGCGCACCGCACCCGTTCTGAGATCCTGTTCCCAGGAACCTGAACGCGAGATGCGCTCGGTCGCGCGCAGGAGATTCTCGCTTCGCCGAAGCTCCTCCTCTGCGCGTCGGAAGGCGGTGAAGTCGATGAAGGTGGCGAGCAGCGTCTCGATCTCTCCGGACGCGTCGCGGGTGACGCCGGCCGAGAGCCACGCGGTGAAGCGTGACCCGTCGGCACGAACTCCATCGAGCTCGCCCTGCCAGGCATCGTCGCGCGCGATCGCACCCATCACCGCGACGGCCTCCTCCGGGTTCGTCCAGAACGAGACGGCGTTTCTGCCGAGCACGGCGCCGGCCTCGCGCTCACCCCAGAGTTTCAGGAATGCCGCGTTGACGTAGGTGAGCGTGCCGTCGGGTGCCGCGATCGCGGTAGCCGTAACCGAGTTCTCGATCGCGCGCGTCTTTGCCTCCAGCTCCCGCTGGCCCCGTTTCCAGGCGCTGATGTCGCGCATGACCGTCGAGTAGAACGCCACCGCGCCGTCCTCCGCGTAGTGCGCGGTGATGAGCTGTGAGACCGGGATCTCCGCTCCGTCGCCTCCAATCACTGCGGTCTCCCCGGACCAGGAGCCGTGCCGCGTCGCCTCCGGGATCCCCTGCCCAATGATGATCTGCCGGGCCCATGCGGGGTGGACGTCGTGCACGGTCTTCCGCGAGAGGTCGACATCGCCGGGCCATCCGAGCATCGCCTTGCCGCGATCGTTCAGGTAGGTGAGCCCAAGCTCCGAGGTGGCCGTCGAAACGAAGTCGGTGCCGGCAACCAATACCTCACCGAGGAGCCGGACTTCCCGGTCCCGTGATTCGCTGTCCGCGGGGCGCGGTGCCCGCTCTTTTCCGCGACGCTTTTTCATCGTTCG
>RECL01000002.1 GCA_007694025.1 Spirochaetaceae bacterium | reverse complement strand
AGGATTCGCTCGGTTTCCACCCACGTCCGCGCGATTGCCTCGCCGACTTGACGGAACACTTCGGCTGCGCACTCCTGGTGCTCGGCCTGTTCCATCAGGAACGCAAGGTAGGCCTTGCGCATATCGTGCGGTGCTTCGGGTACAACAACGACCCGCTCATCGTCAGCGGTAGTCGTCGTGTGGACGTAGCCGCTCTGTTCGATCTCATCCATCAGCGTCGGGCACTCGGCCGGGAAAGTCAGCTGCGCGGTCCGGAACGCACCGGTCTGGCTCGCGTAGCGCTGCAGTGTTCCCGTGACACCGGTGTTTGTGTTTGCGATGCTGCGCACGTCGGTCGCCGGCAGATCGCGGTATGGAAGCGATCCGAGATCGATCACCAGATTGTAGACCTCGAGCGGGATTTCCGGGATCGTCCCGTCGCCAAGGACGAGTCCGGTTCCCAGGTCGGTCCCCAGAGAGTGCGCGAATACCCCGTGCGCCGCAGCTCCTCCACCGGTCGGTCGGTCGGGCATCGCTGCGAGCTCTACCGCCGCGGTGAACGCCGCCATCGGTCCGTCGTTGGTGTTCGCGACCACGCCACCATCGGTGCAGTAGCGCGCAAGCAGATCATCGAGGTCGGTAAGCTTCGCGAACTGTTCGTCGAACGAACGTTCGCGGTTTGACCGCAGCCCGAGCATCTTCGGGACTTCTCCGCCGACGATTTTGTTGCGAACGACGACGTCGGGAAAGCAGAGCCCGATTCCGTCGAACACGCGCGCAGCACCGCCACTCACCGCTTCGGCCGCCGAAGCCGCATCGGAGAGGCCTGCAGGATCGGTCGCGCGGTCGGCGACAGCATCGACGATGCGGCGTATCGCATCGGTGCGACGTACCGCATCAGTGCGACTTGCATCCGCCGTCTTTGCCGCGCCGACGCTCGCGTACGCGGCGAAGATCCGGACTATATCGACGATCGGATCGATGATCTGCTCGACGTTCGTCATGCGGGCGGGGTTCCAGTCGTGCTCCTTGACCAGCGTCAACTCACCGGCGACGACCAGTACCGCCTTTATGTCGGTCCCACCGATGTCCAGACCACACCAGGTTCCGGTAGATCGCTTCGCGATGCGCGCAAGTGCGTCGGACGGATCGGTTCGGAACGAGACCGACTCGTGCTCTGGCGCGTCGCTCACCGATACGTCTATCGCGAAGCGGTGCGTCAGGCCCGAGCGGCCGTGCAGAGCAGCCACCATGCGGTCGATGACGTTCACGACTCGCGCGACTCCTGCTCGCTCGCCGATCGGTGCGTCCACCGAAAACGTAGCCGCGACCGAACGGACGATCCGCTCGGCGTCGCGCTGACCCGGCGGGACAAAGAGTTCGAGCCGGTAGCCACCGAGCGTTGTAAGGAGATTGTAGATCTCGCAGAGGAGGTATCGCTCGGACAGCTGTCGAATCGAGTCATCCACGTTCGACGGCGACGGGATCGAAAGAACGCCTGCACGAGCTCGTTCGCCGTCGGGTAGAACCAGTCGATAGCCAATCGGTACCCGGTCGGTGAGCGCGTCGAAGGCGTCCCTCACCTGATCGATGAATACCGGACGACCCTCCGCGATTTTCTCAGCCAGTCTGTCGATCACGTGCTCTCCTCATGCTCAGGAATGATGTTGCGCGTCTTCCAGGCGCGCGCGAGGTAGACCAGCGGAGTATCCGCGGCGGCGACGATTACCTTGAACAGGAAGGTGGTCAGCGCGATCTCAAGAACCACGCTGAACGGGAACACCCCGATGAACGCCAACGCGGAGAAGATCGCGCTGTCGATGAGCTGGCTCACGATCGTGCTCAGATTGTTTCGAATCCAGATCTGCCGCTCTGCGGGAAACCTGCGGCGCCAGAAGTGGTACGCCCAGACGTCGTGGTACTGGCTGATCAGATACGCGAGGAAGCTCGCTAGCGTGATCCGCGGCAGGATCGTGAAGATCGCGCTCAGGTGCGGCTGCGCGAAGTCGGTCGTGTGGGGTTCGAACAGCAGCGCGACGTTCATCAGGATCACGAGCGCTACCAGCGACACGAACCCGATTCCGACCGCGCGGTTCGCGTCCTTGCGGCCGTAGTTCTCCGACAGGATGTCGGTCACCAGAAACGTCGTCGCGTAGACAATGTTCCCGAGCGTAGCGGTAAGTCCGAACAGCTCGACGGTCTTGAGGACCTGGAGATTCGCGGTGATCGTCGCGATCGGGATCCAGACGAACAGCCCGACGCGACCGAAGACCCGGTAGACGATGAGAATCGCAGCAAAGTTCAGCGCGAGCATCAGCAGCCAGAGCAGTTCGTTCATGGTGTTCGTACGGTACCGGCGGGTCCGACCCGTGTCAATGTTCGTCGCCGACGGCGGCGACGCCTGCCCGCCGATTGTCGGCGAGCCTTCGATTCATGTACGCACGATCAAGGTCAAGGCGGTGAGACAGGCGCGCAACTTGGTCGGCGCTCACCAGGTTCAGTTCGACGAACAGGTAGAGCAGCGCTCGCTCGGCGATGCAGTCGACGT
>RECL01000094.1 GCA_007694025.1 Spirochaetaceae bacterium | reverse complement strand
CGGCGCGGGCTCTACCGGGGGTGCGGGCGGTTGCCCGATGTCTGCCGGAGGAGGTGGTGGCGGTGGTGGCGGTGGGTCGGGGGGCATCGGCTCGTAGTCTTCGAGCGTCACAAACAGTGGCTCCATCTCTGGATACGGGACGAAGTCACCACCGAACACCGTGATCGCCGTGAAGGCGATCGCGTGCGCGATAAGCGCGATTGCGACGGCTATCAGCATCCGGGCGCGGTCTACCCTGCTCAACCGTTCTCCTCAAGCGTGCGCAGCGCGATCCCGCGGTACCCGTTACGACGCAGCACGTCGAGCACCGCGACGAGCGTATCGTAGGGGACGGCGCGGTCGCCTTCGATGATGACGCTTAGGGGACGTCCATCGGCGTCCTCCGGCGCGATCGATGCGAGCGTCGCTTCCATGTCTGAGAGCGCGACGCGCTCCCGGTTGACGTAGATCTCCGAACGCGACACGACAGTCACGACAAGACGGTTGAGCACGACCGGTTCGCTGCTGGACGAAGCTGGAAGGTCGATCGCGATTCCCGGCGTGAGGACGAACGTGGAGCTCACCATGAAGAATATGACGAGCTGAAATACGACGTCGATCATCGGAACCAGGTCGACGTTCGCGTTCGGCGACAGGCGGCGGTGAAAACGCATTACGCCTCCCGTTTCAGCATGAAGACCAGCTCATTCACGCGATTCTCAAGGCGGATGATCATGTGATTGACCCGGCTGACCAGGTGATTGTAGAACACGATCGCGGGAATGCTCACGATGATACCCGCCGCGGTGGTTATCAGCGCTTCAGCGATACCGGCGGCGAGCACCGCCGGGTTGCCACCGATCGCGCCGAACTCGCCGAGCACGCCGAACGCGCGGATGTTGCCGGTTACCGTGCCCAGCAGCCCCAGAAGCGGCGTGATATGCGCGATCGTGCCCAGAAACGACAGACTGCGTTCGAGCTGTGGGATCTCCAGATTCGCCGCGTCGGTGATCATCGACTTGATGACCTCCTCCGACTGATAGCGATTTTCAATCCCGACCCGACTCAGATTCGTGATCGGACTCGGGCTGCTTTCGCAGATCGCGAGTGCCTCCTCGAAGTGACCCTTTGCAACCGTCGTCTTCAGCCGGTTGATGACCGTCGATTCGTCGGAGCGCATCCGGCGGAAGTAGAGCAGTCGCTCGATGATGATCGCCGCCGCGACGATCGACAGGAGGATAATGAGTACGAGGATCACGCCTCCGCGCTCGATGAGTGAAACCATGGATACTCCTACAGTGAAATACGGGTTATCAGACTGCCGCGCAGTCCGGGTTCGATGAACGGGAACCGGTCGCCAAGCATCGGCCCGAACGCCGGGCGTCCGCGCTCGCCCAACAGCGGCGCGAGGAGGTCGACCAGCTCCAGGTCGATTTCGACGCCGTCGGCGATCACATAGCTGCCGGTTACTCCCACGCGCGGGAGCGTGGGCTCAGGATAGAAGCCGGAACTGACTTCGCCCGACAGCCCGAATCGTCCGCTCGGATCGCTCCACGCGAGTACGCCGTCGATCGCGCCGCTCGGCATTCCGGCGACCGTGTCGATGAACCGCCCGGTCCATCCGGTCTGGATGCTGAAGGTCGGCGAGACGCGCCATCCGGCGCGACTGCTCACCCGCAGGCTCGAAAGCGGCCGCTGTACGAAGCTGTAGACCGACTGTTCGGTCAGCCCGGCTACGTCGATGCGTGCGTCGGACCACGTGTACTCGACTTCGGTGCTTACCGCGAGCCCAGAGGGCCCCGACCAGCGCGCGCTCGCCCCGCCGAACCACTCCTGGTTCTGGCGCAACTGACCGTCTTCGGCACCGACCGCGAGCAGCGGTACCTCTGCCCACACGTCGGCGTAGCGCGTCCGGTCGACGCGCAGCCCGCCGAACACCGCCGCGTCGACGCGGTCGGCGATCAGAACGCCCAGCCGTGCGCTCCACGGATAGGCGATACGCGTCGCGAAGTCCCACCGGACGCCGCCTCGGACCATCGCCTGTACGATCGGGAGGTCAAGGTCTATGCCGGCGGACGCGTCGATGTCATGGGTAAACGGCAGTGAGCCGTCAGGAAAAAAGCGAAGGAAGTAGCTGGTGCCGAACACGATATCGACAGCGGCGACGCTGATCCGCGCCTCGATGTCGGGAAGGAGACTGTATTCGCGTTCACGCGGCACCTCGGAGCTCTCGCTCGTGCTCTGGATACGCGTCGACAGCGTTCCGTCGACACTCGACGTGATCGCGATCAACGGATCGGGGCGGTACTCGAGCGTCGCATCCACCTGCGTGCGGCGCACCCCTACGCTGAAGAAGTCGGTTACACCCTGTAGCCCGTCGGCGCGGTCGGTGAATGAGCCGTTGGCGTCGAAGCGCGTCGTGTCGGTCGCGGCCGCGATCGATCCATCCACGCGGTTGGTTGTCCTGAAGAAACCGGTACCCGCGCTTCGAAACTGGTACCCATCGATTCCCTCGTACCCAAAGCCGAGCCTGAAGCGGGGATCCTCTCCGAGCTTGAACAGCGTCAGTTCGCCTACGATGTGATTGGAGCTTCCGGCTCCGAGTCGTCCGGTGGAGAACACGCTGCTGCCGGGGACGATCGGTGTTCGCCCCGGTGCGTCGACCACGAACGCAGAGTCGTCGAATACCAGCTCTCCGGGCGCGGGTAGCGCAATCGAGACACGACCGAGCGCGAGCTCGCCTTCGGTCGGCAGCGGTGCGGTGATCCGCTGAACCTGCAACTCTTCGACCCGGAGGATGAGTTCGGGAACGACTATGTCGGTTCGCTCCGGGGCTGCGGGTCCGGCTTGCGCAAAGCCGGCGGTCGCGGCCGCCGACAGCAGCAACGCGATAAGAGCGTGTTTCATCGTGAATCTCCTCGCCCAAGGGTCCGCGCCTCTTCGAGCCACTCGGAACCGGGGAACTGGTCACGCAGGCGTACGAGCAGCTGATCGACCTCGGCTGTTCTACCGACGGTCGAGTACATCACCGCGGCGCGGTAGATCGACCGCGCGGCCAGGTCGCGATCTCCGGCTCCGACGGTTGCCGCCTCCAGGTATCGACTCGCGGCCAGCAGAAACTCATCGCGCTGCGCTGCGAACTCGGCCATCAGGAAAAGCGCCTGCGAAGCCGCTCTGGGATCCTGACCGTGTTGTTCGGCCACGTCTTCCAGCCGCGGTAGCAGCGTGATCGCGGTGGTCTGCGTCGCTACGTCCTGGTAGATCACCAGGCGCGCGAGCTCTAGAATAGCGTCACGGCCGGCTTCGGTCGCCGCACCCCGTTCGCTTTCGATTGTCACCAGCAGGCGTGCCTCGCGCTGGTCAAGTCCGCGGATCAGCAGAACCAGCTCGTCGATCCGCACCTGGATTCCTGCCGATCGTGCCTGGTCGGGGTACGCGGACTGGAACTCCGTGAGGAGGTTGAGCGCCTGCCGGTACTCCGCGCGCGCCTCGTGAATCTCGGCTGCGCCGCGCATGGCGTCTGCGCGGTAGACGCTCTGTCGGTGCTCAGCGATCAGGCGTTCGAACAGCAGCAGCGCACCAGCATCCTCGCCGAGCGCTCGGCTTGCTCGCGCGCCCCAGTAGAGCGCTGCGTCCATCTGCGTACCGCCTGGAAACCGAGTCCGGTACTCGAAGAACGCATCCCGAGCTCCGCCAAAGCGATCGGCGCCGAAGAGGATCTCACCGCGCCGCAGCAGCGCCGGCTCAGCGAGCGGGCTGTCCGGGTAGCGGGCGACAAGCGACATAAACGCGTCGGCCGCTCGATCGATGTTTCCGATCCGGGAGCGTACCTCCGCGTACTCGAACCACGCGTCGTCGGCGAACTCGGAGTCCGGAGAGTTCTGGTAGACCGAGCGAAATACCGACGCGGCCTGTTCAAGCTGGTTCATCGCCGCGAGCGACCGTCCGCTGAGAAAACGAGCTTCGACCTGGAGGTCATCGGTCGCGCCGAGCGGACCAACCCGGCCGAGCGCGACCTGAGCCGCGGAGAAGTCACCGAGTCTGAAGTGACTCCACCCGGCAAGGTACGCCGCGCGTGGCGACAGTTCGTGCGTTGGGAACCGCTCGAACACTTCGCGGAATCTAACCGCGGATCGGGCGTACTCGCCTGCCCTGTACGCCGCCCACGCCGAGTAGTAGACCGCCGCCGGGACGACCTCCGCGAGCGCGGCATCGTCCCACGATATGTCGGTCGTGATGCGGGCGAGCTCGCGCTCGGCCTCTGCGTAGCGCGCGCGGTTCAACAGCGACAGCCCGTAGACGTACGAAAGCCGACCGCGTGACGCGTCGTTGAGCGTGCCCTGCCGCCCGAGCTCGGAGAGCACCTCCGGGACTTCGTCGATCACCCGGTCGTACCGGCCGAGCGTGTAGAGGAGGTTGATGTATTCGATGGCGCCCGCCGCGTCGGCGGGGCGCAGCCGCACGTACTCGGTCATCGCGATCAACGCGTCGGTGTCGCGACCCGACTCGCGCAGCAGACGCGAGCGCAGCCTGGTCAGGTCGGCTTGCAGCGCCGCCGCGCGTCCAGTGGCGAACACGCGTTCGACGATGTCGAGCGCTTCACCCGTTGCACCCTGTCGGCGCAGCGCGAACGCGAGCTGATACGCCGCCTGCGTGGAGAGCGCGCGTTCGTCTTCGGGCAGCCGGGTAGCCCGGGCGTGCGCCGCGCGCAGACTCGTTATTGCAGGGTCAATTCGACCTGCCTGCAGGTCAAGGTTCCCCAGGACCAGCAGCAGCTCGGCCGTACCGGGTTCGGTGTCGCCGTAGAGCCGCAGATACTCGTCGACGATCGATCGGGCAGCATCGATCTCTCCTCGCGACTCCAGGATCCTCGCCAGGTAGAGCGCAACCGCCTGCGGTATCGTTTCCGACGATCGAAGGTCCCATACCCTGCGAAGGTAGATCTCGGCGCGCTCGTAGCGCGCTTCATCGTAGCTACGCACACCGATCCGCAACCAGAACTCGCGCAGCACGTCAACGCGCCCCGCGAGCGCTCGCTCCGCGCGACCGAGCACAGCGTCGGGAACGTCGGGTATGAGCCGCTGTTCGGCGAGCACGAACATGCGCTGGAACGCGAGCGTCGCGACTTCAGCGCTCGCGCGTTCGACGTCACGGTACAGACCTACCGCATCGTCGATGCGGTCGAGCGCGAGGTACCCCTCGGCCTGAAAGAGCCGCACGCGTGGTCGCCATTCGGCATCGAGCGTCGACACATCGAGCCCGTCGGTTATGGCAACGATATCCGTGCCGCGCTCATCGCGCGCGTAGAGACTGAGAAGCAGCGTAAACGGATACGGCCTGCTCCACGGCCGCTCCTGCAGCCACACGAGCTGCTCAAGCGAGCCAACGGCGCTATCGGGATCGTCAAGCGCGATGTGGCTCAGCGCAAGGTAGAGCAGTCCTTCGGTGCGCGCCTCACGATCGGCCGGTTCGTCGCGGAGGAACAGTTGCAGTCGTTCGATCGCGGTTGCATACTCGCCGATGTTGTAGTGGATCACGCCCTGCCACAGCGGCACCAGCGACAGATACCGGGTCGAGCGGAACCTGCGGCCTACCCGGTCGAGTTGCAGCAGCGCGTCGCGAGGACGCCCCGTGCGGTAGAGCGCGACACCGATTCGGAACTGGGCGTCCGGGATGAACTGGCTTACCGGGTGTTCTGCGACAAGCGCTCGGTACCGATCGAGCGCGAACTCGAAGTCGCCGGCCAGAAATCGGCTCTCGGCCTCTCTGAACAGGTCGATGTCGGTTTGCTGAGCGGCGAGCGCTACGGTGATACTGAGCATCACGACCGGCAGGATCTTTCTCATGATCATAAGCTATCTCTCAGGGTTGGTAACATCAATCGCGGATAATCGGCGGCGTAAACGAGTCGTCGGCGCGGACTCGCACGAGGTGGACGTGATTGCGTGCGAACCGGCGTGACAGGGAATCAACCGACGACTCGACGTTTCGCTCGAGCACGACGATCCGGAAGGTCCCGTCGGAGTCGAAGAACGGGAATAGCACTGCGATGTGCACGTGCTGGTTCAACGCGCGATCGCCGCCAGATTCCCGGTTGAACGATCCCAGATAGAGATGTCCCGGTTCGGTGACCGCGAGCAGGTAGAGCACTCTCGCGAGCTCCGCTACCGGGTAGCCGACGTCCTCGCGATACTCCGAAAACGCGACCGAACGCACGTCGGCCGACTCTGGATGCACTTCGTTTACCCCTCGAGTAGCAGACAACAGTGCGGTCGCGAGGTTACGGGTCCAGTCGAGACCGAAGTACGGATCGCGGTCGTCCTCGACGGCGTGGCTCCACTGATGCCCCCGCAGGTCGAGGTGCTTGCGGCGAAGCGGATCGATCGCGAGCCATCGGCCGAACTGCCCCATCATCAGACCGTCGACGATCCACTTCGCGAACCCTGAGCAGTTGAACCCACCCGGCTGATCCTGCAGACGCAGCGACTCGATCAGAACCAGGTTCCCGTGTTCGTCCATCGCGCCGTCCTCGGCATCGGGCAGCGTGTGCAGCAGCGATCGGGCGAGCTCGGCCATCTCACGGACCACGCGGTACCCATCGTGGTCGGTCGGCGGGTAGAAGAGCGTCCACGAGACGCGTCGATCGGTAAGCGCCAGGAGCCGGTCGAGCGGTTCTTCCAGGACGCGCGTGACCCCGACCGGAAGCGGAAGACGATGATGCGCGCGAACCCCTGCCAGAAAAACATCCATCTCGCTGCGGTCGTGCGATACCGGAAACACACGGACGAAGAAGTCGGGGCCGTCGCGCAGGAAGATCTTGATCTGATCGGTCAACCCGTCCGAGCGTCGTCGGCGCAGGACGTATGTCCCTGCGGTGTCGATCGCGAAGCCACCGTCGCGCTGCGGTACGAACACCATGTACGCGTGCGCGGGGGTGAACTCGGTTGCGACGCGAACCGGCACCCCCGCGCGTCGCGACCGCTCGACGCGTTCGTCAAAGCGCTCAAACGTCGACAGCGGCGCGAACGCGGAGTCGGCGAAGTGTGCGCGGACGTCCGATGAGTCGGGGGGGAAGCCGGGCAGCCGGGACAACGTCTGCGCGCCGGCCTCACCCGCGGTGAGTGCGATCAACGCAATCACAGCTGCGTACGCATTCGCGTACGGGACTCGGCGTGGTTTCGTCGCGGCAGCCCGGCTATTCGGGCGGGGTAGCTTCACCATCGATACTCTCACTATCGGCCGAAGCGATCGATTCGCTCGCGTGGGTTCGCAGGCGGTCGAGCAGCACGATCAGTTCGCCGCGAACGCTGTTGATTCGCGCTCGCGCATCGGCCCGCAGACCCGACCGCTCGTCAATGATCTGCTGCGCGGCCCCCCCGACGGTGTAACGCCGCTCCTGTACCAGGTGCTTGATCCGGAACAGGAGCTGCAGGTCGGATATCGAGTACGTCCTGCGGCCAGCAAGGTTCTTCGTCGGGCTCAGCATCCCGATCTCCTGCTCCCAGTAGCGAACGACGTGCGGTTTGACACCGAGGATCGAACACACCTGGCCGATGGTGTACCGCTTCACTCGCGCTCCCGCAGCTCCAGCCGGAAAGGGATTTTGGTGAGGCCGAAGTCGGCGCGGATCTGGTTCTTCAGATAGCCGACGTAACTGTCGGTGAAGTCTTTCTTGCGGTTGACGAACGCGACGAAGGTCATCGGGAAGCGGGTTGCCTGCGTGATGTAGCGCATCTTCGGGCGACCCCGACGACCAACAACCGGGGGCGGGGTCCGTTCGAGCCACGCCTTGAGGTGTCGGTTGAGGAGCCCCGTGTCGACCCGTCGATTCAGCTGCGAACGGACCTGGTCAACCTCGCGGATCAACGCATCAACGCCGAGTCCGTTCTGCGCCGACAGCGCGACCATCGGTGCAAACGACAGAACGGGAAACTGGAATCGTATGCGATCGCTTACTGCGGTGAACTGATTGGGCACATCAGGCAGGAGGTCCCACTTGTTCAGCGCGAGCACCAGTCCACGGCCACGGTCGACAATGAGCCCCGCGATCTTCTTGTCCTGGTCGCTGAGTCCGCGCACGACGTCGACGACCAGAACGACGACCTCAGCGTCGTCGATCGAGTCGATCGCACGCGTCACCGAGTAGTACTCGATGTTCTCCGATACGCGGCTCTTGCGGCGGATGCCGGCGGTGTCGAGGATCGCGTACCGTTTGCGCCCGCGGGTGAATCCGCCTTCGATCACGTCGCGGGTGGTCCCTGGCACATCGGAGACCATCGACCGGTCGCTGTCGGTAAGTCGGTTCACGAGCGTCGACTTTCCGGTATTCGGCCGTCCAAGGACTGCAAGCCGGGTTACGTCGGGTGTCAACCCTTCGCCTGATTCGCGATCGGGTTGCTCTGTCGACGCGGCGGCGGTGCGCACCGGCGTGCGCGCGCGAACGTCGGCGAGTTTCTCGCCGATCGCGGCTTCCAGAGCGTTCATACCGAGTCCGTGAGCGCTCGACACCGCGATCACCGACTCGATCCCGAACTCGTAGAAGTCCCAGACGAGCGACTCGCGATCGGCGCTGTCCACCTTGTTGACCACCAGTATGATCCGGTCCCGCGCGGTATTCAGCAGTTCCAGGAACTCGCGATCGAGCGCGGTCGCGCCGGTCGCATCGACCAGAAACAGGATGACATCGGCCGACTCGATCGCCGACAGCGCGCGGCCGCTGATCAGGCGCGCGAGCTCGTCTCGGTCTGTCGTGTACCCACCCGTATCGATGATGACAATCGGGCGACCCGAAAGCTCGACTCGAACCTCTATCGGGTCACGCGTGACGCCGGGAGTCGGGTCGGTGATCGCGCGGCGTCGTCCAACGAAGCGGTTGAACAGCGTCGACTTTCCGGTGTTCGGACGTCCGACGATCGCTACACGCGGGAGCGAAACCGAAGATCCTGGGTCGGAAGGCTCGGCGCTGCCGGCCTCCGGGTCGTGTGATTCATGTGTCCGTGACTCCAAAGCGTTCTCCCATCACGTGGACGAGGTATTTTTCGACATCCTTGAACGAGCGCAGCTCCATCGCCTCGCCGACGATCTGCTCCGCTTCCCGCACCGACACGCTCCTGACGATCCGCTTGACCTCCGGTATCCCGGCCGAACTCATACTGAGCTCGTCGAATCCGAGTCCGATCAGCAGCACCGTCGCAAGCGGATCAGCGGCCATTTCGCCGCACATCGCCGCAGGAATGCCGTGCGCGTGCGCATTGTCAACAACGATCTTGAGCAGCCGCAGAACCCCGGGGTGAAACGGCTGATAGAGATACGCGATGCGTTCGTTGCCACGGTCAACTGCTATAGTGTACTGAATAAGGTCGTTCGTGCCGACCGAGAAGAAGTGGCTTCGGCGCGCGAGGATATCGCTGACCATCGCCGCCGACGGTACCTCGATCATGATCCCGATCGGAATATCCGGCGCGATCGCGATTCCTTCGCTTCGAAGCTCCGCTGCAACCTCTTCGACGAACTCCAGAGCGGCCACCAGCTCTTCGAGCCCCGATATCATCGGAAACATGATCCGTAACCGTCCGTGCACGCTGCTTCGCAGCAGCGCGCGCAGCTGCGTTCGAAACACGTCGCGGTTGGACAGGCAGTAGCGTATAGCTCTCCAGCCCAGAATGGGGTTACTCTCACCCAGATCGGGGACCTGCGGTGCCATCTTGTCGCCGCCAAGGTCAAGCGTCCGGATCGTTACGGGTTTGTCGGGAAGCGCCTCGAGTACGCTGCGATACGCGTTGTACTGCCGCTCTTCGTCGGGGTGCACGTTGGACGCCATGAACAGGAACTCGCTTCGGTAGAGCCCAACTCCGTCGGCTCCGTGCGCGAGCACCGCTTCGACCTCCTCCGGAACCTCGATATTGGCCTTCAGCTGGATCAGCTTGCCGTCCTTCGTTTCGGCCGGCAGATCGTGCAGCTTCATCAGCGAAACGGCGTGCTGTTCAAACTCGCGCGCCGCGCGTCGGTAGTGGTCGAGCGTCTGTTCGTCGGGATCGAGGATCGCGATACCGTGGCTGCCATCGACGATGATCGTTTCGTCGGGCTCGGCGTATCGCGACACACTCGACAGCCCGAGTACGCTCGGGATCTCGAAGCTGCGCGCGACAATAGCGGTGTGCGACGTCCTGCCGCCCGAGTCCATCGCGATCCCGCGGACCATCCGCTTGTTCATGCTGACCGTGTCCGACGGGAGCAGGTCGTGCGCCACCAGGATCACCTCATGGTCGAGCTCGGCAAGCGATCGACGCTTCCAGTTCAGCAGATTGCTGAGTACGCGGCCGGCGACGTCCGAAAGGTCGGAGCTTCGCTCGCGCAGCGACGCGTCGGTCGCGGTGTTCAGCCGTTCAAGGAGTCGTTGCACGTTCTGGTAGAGCACCCATTCGACGTTCACGTGCGATTCGCGCAGCCCGTGCTCCACCTGCTCGTGAAACTCCGGATCATTGACCATCATGATGTGCGCGTCGATGATCGCGCGGTGCGGCTCATCAAGGTCATCACCGGGTCGCGTGAGAAGGCCCGACAGTTCGATCTCTGCCGCGCCTACAGCACTCCTGAAGCGTTCGATTTCGGCGTCGAGCGCCTCCGCTGTGACCGCGTACCGTGGTACCGCCGGCGTATCGTGCGAGTAGAGGTAGACCCGTCCTATCGCGATGCCTGGAGACGCCGGGATACCCGTTAGCTTCTTCATGTCACGCCACTATAAGCCCACCCAAAAAGAGCTGTCAAACTCGAATCTCGAAGGATGGTCGGCTTGTGCCGATATATGGGTATGGCCAAGTCATCGGGAAAACGGCAGACAACGATCGGCGTGTTGTTCTGGATCGCGTTGATACTGCTGATACTCGTTGTGTTTCTTGCGAACCGCAGCAACATCGAGCATGTGATGGAGAGCACCGGGCTCATTGAGACGATCCGCGACCGGTTCGGGTCGGGCGGCGAGACCGAAGCGGTCGACCAACCGGTGCGCGAACCGGGTCCGACCGTGGTGTTTGACCCTCCCGCGCGTGATCCTGCTCCGTCTGGTGATCCGCTTCCGGTCGCGCCGCCACGGCAGGAGCCTTCGCCCCCGCAGCAACCGGCGGCACCGGCCGCGCCCGCCCCGCCTGCCGAGACGCCCCGACAGCCGGCTCCGTCGCCTGCCCCGCAGCGCGCCCCGAGCCCCGACCCCGAACGCCCGAACCGCCTGATGGCCAACCTCTACTTCATCAAGTTGACCGATAGCGGCCGGATCCACCCGCAGCGCGTGGTCAGGCCGGTCTACTACGCGACCGGACCGCTGACCGAGACGATTCGGTCGCTGATCGCGGGACCCAGCGCGTCGGAGCTCGACAACGGTCTTATAAACTTGATTCCCCCGGGCACCGAGCTGATATCGGCTTCGGTCCAGGGCGGCGTCGCGTACCTGAACTTCAACCAGTCGTTCCGGTTCAACAGCTACGGCGCCGAAGGCACGGTCGCGCAGCTCCTCCAGATCATCTACAGCTCAACCGAGTTCCCGACCGTCGACCGCGTTCAGTTCATGGTCGACGGAGAGGTCGTAGACTACCTTGGCGGGGACGGCATCTTCGTCGGAGAACCGCTCGACCGCACGGCGTTCAGCTGATCGACCACGCGTCGCCGAAGAACTCGCGATTGCCGCGTCGGCCCCTCATCGGGCTCTCGAACACGCGCCTGATCTCCACGCCGTCGTCCTGGAGCATCGCGATCGTCGTCGCGACGATCCGCTCGGCGTCCGACTCGGGCACAACCCCGTCGAACGATTCGGGCGCGTCCGACCACTCGAACTGCGGCTTTATCAGAAACAGACCGCGTCCGAGCCGTGTGAGGCTCAGGATGTGCCCCGCGATGCCGCACAGCGACCGGAAGCTGACGTCGACGACCGCGAAGTCGGGGCGCGGATCGAGCGATGCAACCGACGCGATGCTCGTCCGCTCGTGGACGAATACTCGATCGTCGCTTCGCAGCCGATAGTCGAGCTGGTTGCGCCCAACGTCGACCGCGTGCACCGCGCGCGCACCGCGTTGCAGCAGGCAGTCGGTGAACCCGCCGGTGCTCGCGCCGACGTCGAGCACGACGAGTCCCGACGGATCAACGCCGAACGCGTCGAGCGCGGGGTCGAGTTTTCTTGCGCCGCGACCGACGAACCGCTCGCGCACGAGCGCGATCTCGTCGTGGGCCGACACCGCATGCCTCGGGTCGCGGATCCGCGCCCCGTTCACACGGACGTCGCCGCACATGATCAGAGACAGGAGGCGTTCGCGCTGTTCATCGGGATGCATCGATACGAGCCGGTCGAGCAGAGGCCGCCGTTTCACGACAATGGCGACGCGAAGGAGTAGCGTTCGATCGATGTCGCGTGGCCGGTTTCAGTATCGATCGTGACGACGACTCCGTTGAGGACGGCGGGCCCGTCGCACACCTCGTTGCGAATCGGCAGTTGTGTCAGCGCGCGTCGGACGCTGATCTCGGGCTGGAAGCCGATGACCGAACCGATCGGGCCGCACGAGCCAAGGTCGGTCTGATACGCGGTGCCCTTCGGAAGGATCCGCGCATCGTTGGTTGGAACGTGCGTATGCGTGCCGACGACCGCCGACGCATCCCCGTCAACGAAGCAGCCAAACGCTTCCTTTTCTTCGGTTGCTTCGGCGTGAAAGTC
>RECL01000003.1 GCA_007694025.1 Spirochaetaceae bacterium | reverse complement strand
CCAAGCGGCTACGCCGGACGAACGAGGGCGAGGCGCTGATCGGCTTCGGGATCCTCTTCCTGGGGCTCAACTTCCTGCGGTCGGCGGTGCCCGACGTGAGCGACTACCCGGGCGTGCTGGAATGGTTTGCCGGGCTGACCGGTCGCGGGCCGCTGTCGGTCGTGATCTTCGTGCTGTTTGGCGGTGCGTTGACCGTGCTGGTCCAGTCGTCGTCGGCCGCGGTCGCGATCACGCTGACGATGGCGTACGCCGGCTGGATCGACTATCCGACCGCCGCCGCAGTAATCCTGGGCGAAAACATCGGCACGACGATCACCGCGAACCTGGCCGCGATCGGCGGGTCGCGCAACGGTACGCGAGCTGCGCGCGCGCATCTGCTGTTCAACGTGTTTGGCGTCGCGTGGATGTTCTTCGCGTTCCCGTTCTTCCTGACCATCGTCGACCGGATCGTGCCCGGCGATCCGTACGCCTCAGCGCTAGCGCTACCGACTCATCTGGCGATGTTCCACTCCTTGTTCAACGTCGTGAACACCCTCCTGTGCGTCTGGTTCGTTCCGCTGATCGCACGCGTCGTAACCCGGCTTGTTCACGGAGAGGATCTGGAGTCGTTCGAGACGTACACCGCGCCGCTCGCTACGCAGTACGTTCACGACAGTCCCGAGCTCTACCTGGTCGAGATCCGACACGAGGCGATCCGGATGGCTTCCATCTCGCGCGAAGTGCTCGAGCTCGCGTGGACGCTCTTCGCCGATCCGAAGCGCGCCGATGAATCGGAGATCGAGCGGCTGCGTCTGCGCGAAGAGTACACCGATCAGATGGAGCGCGAGTTGACGTCGCTCCTGGCGACCTTCTCCACCGACACGCTCAGTCGCCGCACCGCCGAAGCGACGACGTCGCTCCTGCGCATCATAGACGAGCTCGAAAGCATCGCCGACAGTGGTTTCAACATCGGGCTCCTGGCCGAACGCGCGAACCGCAAGAAACACGCGATCGAGGCGATAGCCCTCGAGGAGCTAAGCGACTACTGCGTCAGGGTCACCGATTTTGTCCGGATGATCGAGCGCGCACTGACCGAGTCGGCCGGCCCCGAACTGTTCGAGGACGCGGTCGCAGCCGAAAAGCGGATCAACAAGCGGCGCAACGTCCTCAAGAAGCATTCGCGTCGTCGGATCCAGAAGGGCGCCGACGTCCGGCAAGAGCTCCTTGCGATCGACGTGATTGGTCACCTCGAACACGTCGGCGATCACTGCCTCAACATAGCCGAGGCCGTCTACCTCATGGATCGCCACCGCCCGCCCGACGTCAGTGCGCCCGCGAGATCCGCGACCGCTGCGACGCCTGGCGAAGCCGCCCCTGCCAAGCCCGAGCCTGTCGGCTCCACCGCGCGTTCGAGCCCGGAGTAGACGCCGACGCAAGCCGGCGCATGATCCCGGCGAGCGTGGAGTCGTTCGCCTGTCCGTGGTATAGTCGCCAACCATGAAGTCTCTGTTCATCGTGATGGATTCGCTGAACCGGCACTACCTGCCGTGCTACGGCCCGAGCTGGCTGAAGACGCCGAATCTGGACCGGCTTGCCGCTCGATCGATCGTCTTTGACAACCACTACGCCGGATCTCTGCCGTGCATGCCTGCGCGACGCGAGATGATGACCGGACGGCACTCCTTCCTGGAGACGCCGTGGGGTCCGATCGAACCGTGGGACGTCTGCCTGCCGCCACTGCTGCGCGGCGACGCCGCCGGCGAGCGCACCGCTGGCGACCGCGCCGCTGGCGACCGCGCCGTTGGCGCGAAGCCCGTCTATACCCACATGATCACCGACCACTACCACTACTTTCACGCGGGTGGGGAGGGGTACCACACGCTGTTCGACTCGTGGGAGTTCGAGCGTGGACAGGAGGGAGACGTGTGGCGGCCGGTCGTCGATGCGCCTCCGATCCCCGAAACGCGCGGCAAGGGAGCGGCGCGCGGCGCATACTGGCGCAACCGTTCGATGATGGACCCGCAGGACGATCTGTCGTACCCGACGCCGCGCTGCTTCGAACGCGCGATCGAGTTCGTGGACCTGAACGCCGACGCCGAAAACTGGCACCTCCACCTGGAGGTGTTCGACCCGCACGAACCCTTCGACTGCCCCGACCGCTACCGCGAGCTCTACGACGACGACTGGGATCGCTACCTCTACAGCTGGCCCGACTACGCGCCGCTCGACCCGAAGTTGGACGACGCTGAGGCGGTGGCGCACATCCGCAAGTCGTACGCCGGAACGCTGTCGATGGCCGACCACTGGCTGGGTAAGCTGCTCGACCGGTTCGACGAGCTCGGTCTTTGGGAGGACACGCAGGTGATCCTGACAACCGACCACGGACACCTGTTGGGTGAGCACGGCTACTGGGCGAAGAACTACATGTTCGACTACAACGAGCTCGCGCACATCCCGCTGATGATCGCGCGCCCCGGAGTCGCGCCCGGGCGGTGTGCCGCGCTCACGCAGACGATCGACCTGATGCCGACGCTCCTGGACACCTTCGGCGTCGACGT
>RECL01000446.1 GCA_007694025.1 Spirochaetaceae bacterium | reverse complement strand
GATGGCCAAGCACCGCATCTATACGACGAGCTTCGCGGCGGTCTACCCGCACTACGTCGCGAAGGCGGAGCGCAAGGAACGTACGAAGGAGGAGGTCGATGAGATCATCCGCTGGCTGACCGGCTACAGCCAGACGGAACTGGATACTCATCTGGAGTCGGGAACCGACTTCGAGACCCTGTTCGCCGACGCGCCGCGACTCAATCCTTCGCGCCGTCTCATCAAGGGCGTGATCTGCGGGGTCAGGGTCGAGGAGATCGAAGAACCGACCATGCAGGAGATCCGCTACCTGGACAAGCTGGTCGACGAACTCGCCAGAGGCAAGGCGATGGAGAAGATCCTGCGGGTGTGAGGCGCGCTCGGCGTCAGATCGATTCGGGGGTGCCGACCGGGATCGACGCGGCGGTCATCGCAGGCAGAGCCATCGACTGCAGCTCGTTCGGCGGCGCGCCGTTTCGGCCCCGTTGACGGTAGACCGGCCGTTCACCTATGCTGCGCGGTGACAAGGTTGGTCCGGCGACTCTCGCCGGCATGATCACGTGAAGCCGAGGTGTCCGATGTCGCGTATCGTTACCGTCGCAGCGACCCAGATGGCGTGTTCGTGGGATCGCGCGGCCAATATCGCGGGTGCCGAGAGGCTGGTGCGTCTTGCAGCGGCCGAAGGCGCGCAGATAGTCCTGCTCCAGGAACTGTTCGAGACCCCGTACTTCTGCCAGAAGCCCAACCCCGACTACACCCAACTGGCCACGACGATGGAGGAGAACGCCGGCATCGCGCGTATGCAGGAGGTCGCGGCCGAACTCAATGTGGTGGTGCCGGTCAGCTTCTTCGAGCGCGCCGCGCGCGCGCGCTTCAACAGCATGGCAATCATCGACGCGGACGGCAGCACGCTGGGCGTCTACCGCAAGAGCCATATCCCGGACGGCCCGGGCTACCACGAGAAGTACTACTTCAGTCCGGGCGACACGGGCTTCCGCGTGTGGGACACCGCGTACGCCAGGATCGGCGTGGGAATCTGCTGGGACCAGTGGTTCCCCGAATGCGCGCGCAGCATGGCTCTGATGGGCGCGGAGATCCTGCTCTACCCGGCCGCGATCGGCAGCGAGCCGCACGACCCGACCATAGCGTCGTGCGATCACTGGCAGCGCGTTCAGCAGGGTCACGCGGCGGCCAATCTGATGCCGCTTGTCGCGAGCAACCGGGTCGGACAGGAGGAACAGGACGGCTACAGCATCACGTTCTACGGCGGCTCCTTCATCGCCGATCAGTTCGGAGAAAAGGTAGCCGAACTGAACCAGACCCAGGAAGGGATCGTCGTGCGCAGTTTCGACCTGGACGAGTTGGAGCAGTCACGCACGGTGTGGGGCGTCTTCCGCGATCGTCGTCCGAACCTCTACTGGCCAATCGCGACGCTCGATGGCCGGACGCGGTCGGAGTAGGCCGTGCCCGGACCGCAGGAACCCGCGTGACTATGCCGTCCATGCCGACCACGCCGGCTGCTACGCCGCGTGCCGACGGCTTCCGGATGCCCGCCGAATGGGAACCGCACGCGCGCTCCTGGATGATCTGGCCCGAGCGTCCCGACAACTGGCGGCTTCGCGCTGGCCCGGCGCAGGCCGCATTCGCGACGGTTGCCCGCGCGATCGCCGAGTTTGAGCCGGTCACAGTCTGCGTGTCCGCCGCCGAGTATGACAATGCGTGCGCGCGTCTGGATCACCCCGACATCCGGGTGGTGGAGATGGAGAGCGACGACGCGTGGGCGCGCGACACCGGACCGACCTTTGTCGTGAACGACGCCGGCGAGTCGCGCGGCGTGGACTGGACCTTCAACGCGTGGGGTGGCCCGAGCGGTGGGCTGTACGACTCGTGGGGACACGACGACGAGGTCGCGCGCCGGATACTTGAGATCGAAGGGTGCGCACGGTATCGCACCGATGGCTTCGTTCTGGAGGGCGGATCGATCCACGTCGACGGCGAAGGCACGCTCATCACGACCGCCGAGTGCCTGCAGAACCCAAACCGCAACCCGCACCTTGACCGCGAGCGGATCGAAGCGATGCTTCGTGACTATCTGGCGGTCGACACGGTGATCTGGCTACCGGAAGGGCTGTACAACGACGAGACCGACGGGCACGTCGACAACTTCTGCTGCTTCGTCCGCCCCGGTGAGGTGGTGCTCGCGTGGACCGATGACCCGCGCGATCCGAACCACGCGCGGTGCCGGGCGGCGATGCGCGTGCTCGAAATAGCGCGCGACGCGGCGGGACGGCGACTGGTGGTGCACCGGATTCCGATTCCAGGCCCGCTCTACGCGACCGCCGACGAGTGCGCCGGCGTTGAACCTGCGCCCGGCAGCCGGGAGCGCACTCCGCTCGATCGACTCGCAGGATCGTACGTCAACTTCTACATCGCAAACGGCGGTATCATCGCGCCGGCGTTCGACGATTATAAGGACGCCGAGGCCGAGGCGATCCTGCACCGCCTCTTCCCCGACCGCCGCGTGGTGATGCTCCCGGGCCGGGAGATCCTGCTCGGCGGCGGGAATATCCACTGCATCACGCAACAACAGCCCGCGCTGGGGTGAGCGCGCGACAGGGTCCGCGTTCAGGTACCACACAGACTCCCCTTGACCGCTTCGCGGCTCTGGTTCACCGTTGTGCCATGGAAGAACGAGTCGCCGTCATCACCGGTTCCGGACGCGGGATCGGGCGCGCGGTAGCCGAGCGCTATGCCGACGCGGGTGTTCGTGTAGTCATCGCGGAGAAGGACCAGTCTGCAGGCCGTGGGGCCGAGCGCGAGATCAACACGCGCGTCGGTGGCCGAACGGCACCGGACGGGCCGGCTCCCGGCCCAGCCTGCTTCATCCGTACCGACGTCGCGCGGCCCGACGACATCGACGCGATGGTCGCTTCCGCGTTCGAGCGGTTTGGCCGGATAGACGTGCTGGTCAACAACGCCGGTATAGGCCGCGGCGCATCGCCGTACGATCTGACGGTCGACGCGTGGGACGAGGTGATCGCGGTCAACCTCCGCGGCACGTTCCTGTGCTCGCGGGCAGTCGCGCGCGTGATGCGCGGACGCGGCGGCTCTATCGTGAACATCGCGTCGACGCGCGCGCTGATGTCGGAACCAAACACGGAGGCATACTCGGCGAGCAAGGGCGGCATCGTCGCGCTCACGCACGCGCTCGCCGCGTCGCTCGGCCCGGACGGAATCCGCGTGAACTGCATCAGCCCCGGATGGATCTGCACCGGGGACTACGACGCGCTCACCGACGCCGATCACAGTCAGCATCTGTCGGGTCGCGTCGGCCGCCCCGAAGACATCGCACGCGCGTGCCTGTACCTCAGCGACCCGGCGAACGGTTTCATCACGGGCGCCAACCTGGTCATCGACGGCGGCATGACGCGCACGATGATCTACCAAGAGTAGCGCTTACACGATCCCGCGTACGCGTGGACGGATCGACCCGATGGAGATCGCGGCGACAACGGCGAGCGCAAGCATCACGGCAAACACCGGTCGGTACGTTCCAAGCAGATCGAACGAGACACCCGCAAAGACTGGCCCGACGGCACCGGCGATCGTTCCGACGAAAACGATCGTGCCGTAGAGAAGCCCGTGAGCGCGGGTGCCGAAGTACTCGGCGACAAGCGGCGAGACTGCGGTGAACACCGCGCCGTGCGCGAACCCGTAGACGATCGCGAACAGATAGAGCAGCGGCGCATTCACGGCGAGCTGAAGCAGGACGAACGCGACGAACATGATCGCGTAGCAGACGAGCAGCGCGATGCGGCCGCCGACCCGGTCGATGACCGCACCGATCACGAGTCGCCCCGCGATGCTGATGCCGCCAATCACCGACAGAACGCCCGCCGCTACCGCGCGTTCGATCCCAAGATCGGTCGCGTACGCGACCGAGTGGACAATCACGACAGGAGCGCAGAAGAAGAACGCGGCCTGCGCGATGCAGATGCGAACAAACTCGGGGCGGCGCATCAGGTCGCGCACTCGGGACTGCTCGGGCGCGCGGTCGCGCACCGGATCTTCGTGCGCCATCCCCATGTCGGACGGCGACCGTCGCATGAACCGCGATGCCACGAAGACGAGCGGCCCGGTTACGACCGCGATCCAGACATAGGCTGTTCTCCAACCGAGTACTGCGATGAGAGCCGCCGCGACGACAGGCCCGATCACCTGCCCCGTTCCGGTGCCGGTCTTCACGATCGCTGACATCCGGCCGCGTCTACGGCCGAACCATCGCGCAACCGCGGAGAGCGTGATCACGTCGTGCGTGCCGAACGCTACCCCCACGAACAGCGGGTACGCGACCAGGAGGTGCCAGGGCGCGTTCATGCGCGACATCAGCAGGTAGCCGGTCGAAAGCGTGACCGCCGCGACCGCAAGGATCCGGCGTGGCCCCGTCGCATCGGTGAGTCCGCCGAAGATCATCGCACTGAGGCCCATCACGAGCGACGTCAGCGATGAGCCGGCCGAGATAACGGTCCGCGACCATCCGAACTCGGTGTGCAGCGCGTCGAAGAAGACTCCGTAGGTGAAGATGGCGCCGACGATCGTGCCCTGGATGACGAAACTTGCCGCCACGATCGTGGAACCGTAGTAGCTGCCGAACGGCCCGGCGCGGTCACGCTTCTGCATCGGTCCTGGCAGTATACCCGGGACGGTCCTAAGCGACCACCGCTGCCGGTAGCTCGATCACGAACCGTGCGCCACGGCCCGACTCGGCATCGGCGACGTGAATGGTGCCGTCGTGGAGCCGGACGATTTCCGCGGCGATCGCGAGTCCCAGTCCGCTTCCCCCGGAAGCGCGGCCTCGCGAGTCGTCGAGCCGGACAAACCGGTCGAAGATCCTCTGCCGGTCGGCAACGGGCACACCGGGGCCGTCGTCCTCAACAAAGACCGCAACGCGGTCTGAGTCGGTACGGTCGATCCCGACGCGGACGACGCCGCCGGACGGTGAATGGCGGAGCGCGTTACCGACGATGTTGGTGAACACCTGCTCGAGCCGTCCGGCGTCCATTCGGACGGTGCACGGTGACAGGTCGGACTCGATCCGGACATCGATCTCTGCGGCCGCGGGCTCGAATGCCGCGACCACAGAGCCAACGACGCCTGCGATGTCACCGGGAACGAGCCTTAGATCGAGCCTGCCGGCGTCCAGGCGAGCAAGGGTTTGCAGGTCGTCGACCAGCCGTTCCATCCGGCCGATGCCGCCGCGCAGCGCCGTCCACTGCGCCGCGTCGGCCGTGTAGACGCCCGACTCAAGGAGATCCACGCGCGCGGAGATCAGCGACAGCGGAGTGCGCAGCTCGTGCGCGGCGTCGGCGACGAATCGTCGGCGTGACTGTTCCTGCGCGTCGATCCGGAAAGCCATATCATTGAAGCTGTCCGCGAGCTGCGAGATCTCGTCGTCGCGACCGGCCACGCTCACCCGCGTCCGGTAGTCGCCGCCTGCCATCGCGCCCGCGGCCGCGGAAAGCTCCTTGAGCGGTCGAACCAACCATCGGGTCCACAGAAGCGCCGCGCCTGCCGCGGCAGCCAGCACCACGAGCGCGGTCACCAGGGCAGCAATCCGGCTTGTCCGTACAAAGACAGCGCGAAGCGGGTTGCTCTCCGGGTTGGCCATCGCTCCCAGGAAGAGGTATCCGACCGGCCGACCGGTCTCTCCGATCGGCACTCCCCGGTCTGGTTCGACCCGGCGCGCCTGAACGTGTCGGTCGCTGACGCCGCGAGCCACCAGCACGTCGCCGGAGCGTGACAGGACCAGGATCGGCTGATCGACGCGCGGAAGGCGCCCGCCACCGATGTCGAGCAGTCGCCTGCCCATCGCGGGGCGAGGCATCATCGGCATCTGCGGAGCGATGCGCGCGTCGTCCAGGAGCGCGACAAGCCCTTCCCACGAACCGCGTTCGCGGTAGAACCGGGCGATCCACGGGGCAAGCTGCGCCGCCGTGGTCCGGTCGGCCTCGATCCCGGCCGCCGCGGCCTGCCGCTCGGTCACCGTCAGCACAACCGCAACGAACACAGAGAGCGCGAGCGCTACCAGCAAGAGGTGGCTTGTCAGAAGCCGCGGCGCAAGACCCCGCCTCATCGGTCCTCCAGACGGTAACCCACGCCACGAACCGTGACGATCCGCGCGGTCCCGCGCGCGCTGTCCCCGATGCGTTTGCGAATGTTCTTGATGTGGACGTCGATCGTTCGATCGTATCCTTCCACCGTGTCGCCCTGCATCGCCTCAAGGAGTTCTCCGCGGGTGAAGACGCGGCCCGGTGAAGAGGCCAGCCGCCATAGGAGCGAAAACTGCGCCGACGTGAGATCGACGGACCGCTCGCCAACGTAGACCTCCCGACGCTCCGGGTCGATCCGAAGGTCTCCGACGCGGATCGGTTCGCGCCGCGCGGTCCTGCCGGCGGTCGTGCTGCGGGTTCGTCTGAGAATCGCCGCGATCCGCAGCGCAAGCTCGGGCAGGCTCACCGGTTTGACCAGGTAGTCGTCGACCCCCGAGAGGAAGCCGGTGATGCGGTCGTCCTCTTCGCCCCTGGCGGTAGTGACGATGATCGGGATCGACGTCTGCGAGGTAATCGCACGGGCGACGTCGAGGCCCGCGAGTCCCGGGAGGTTGAGGTCGAGCACGACGATGTCGGGCGGGTCTTCAAAGACGGAGCGGACAGCCGCCGCCCCGTCGTGGACACAGATCGGAGAATAGCCGTGCGAGGCAAGGAAGTCTCGAATCATCGCGTTGAGCTCCGGTTCGTCTTCCACGATGAGCACTCGCTCGGCCATACCGTCACTATGCGCGATGCCCGCGCAATCGTCTACGCCCCTACCGCCGGCCACGTCCCCTTACGTCGGGGGCCGTGCGCATCCGCGCGGGTCCGCCGGCGACGCCCGGCACGACGTAGGTGGTCCCGCCGATCTGAATCGACCGAACCATCACGCTGCGGGTAGTCGTGAGCAGATCGCGCGAGCGCGTTTCCGACAGGTACCCTGCCACCGTCACCTGCTGGCCGCTACGAGCGTCAAACTCCGCCGCGAGCACCGGCATGATGCGAAGGACGTACTCGGTCCCGCCGCTGACGAGGACGGGAAGCTCACCGGCAGCAAGCCGGAGCTGGCCGGAGAGCTCGACTTCCTCGGCCTGCCCGCCAAACATACCGCCGGCGCCCATCGGGCCGTGCGCCCCCATCGGACCCGCCATCCCGCCGCGTGGCTGTGCGCTCACGCCGACGGCAAGCGCGCCGAGGAGCAGCAGAACCAGAACAACTCGATACTTCATGCAAACCCTCCTGTAGTGGTTTCGTGCCCAAGGGTACGGCGCGGACGTGAACGCAGTGTGAACGGAGGGTGTTATGTTCGCGCGCTTCGAGCCGACGGTTTCAGATCCTGGGTCAGTTCCCGCCGATCGACTTGGGCTTGGAGCCCAGGTCAAGATTGTTGCCGCACGGGCGGGGCGTATCGGCCCACTGACCGGAGCGATCCTCACCACGGCAGATGATCGAATCCATCGCCCAGCTCGGATCGATCGGTCGTACCTCCGGCGGACAGTAGCGAAGCGTGAGCCCGGCGCGGCGGTTCGGCGAACGGTTCGGCTCGGATCCGTGGACGATCATGTCCGCGTGAAGCGATATCTGGCCCGGACGGAGCTCAAGCGACACCGGATCGGCCCAGTCGCTGCGCACGTCGATCTCCTGATCGAGCACCGCGTCCTTGCTGGTCTTTTTCCACTCGATGTGCCCGATGTTGTGCGTGCGCGGAATCACCTGCATCGCGGAGTTTTCGCGCGTGACGTTGTCGATCGCGAGCCACACCGTGACGGTGCGCGCCGGAGTGAGCGGCCAGTACGATGCGTCCTGATGCCACGGCACCGCGCGTGGATCGTTGGGCTGCTTCACGAAGTAGTGCGATGCCCAGCAGATGATGTTTGGTCCGACGATATCCTCCACCAGGTCAAGGATCCTTGGATCCTTCGCAAGGTCGTAAATCCCTTCGCACCGTCCCTGATAGCAGTTGATCGAGTAGCTGTCCCGCCCGTCCGCGCGAGTCTTCAGCTCGGCGAGCAGGTACTCCAGGTACGCGCGGTTACGGTCCGCCTCTGCGTCGTTGAAAACGTCGAATGGATGCACGTATCCGAGCTCGTTGTACTGAGAGATCTGTCCCGCGGTCAGCGAGCGTGGGTTCGGGTTATCCACCGGCTTGAAGTCGAGTACCGAGTCTTTACGTGGTGCTGGCATTGCTCCTCCCTCCTACAATATCTGACAATATCACAAAGGATTGCGCTGTGTTGTCACTTCAGCGCGACACCCTCTTCGGTGATGAAGTACCGTGCGCCGT
Source organism: Spirochaetaceae bacterium (assembly GCA_007694025.1). Classification (GTDB taxonomy): domain Bacteria; phylum Spirochaetota; class Spirochaetia; order DSM-27196; family SLST01; genus SLST01. The sequence goes on along the minus strand of RECL01000446.1, from coordinate 4,480 downwards.
GACGGTCGTCAGCAAGGCGCGCACAGCGGTTCCGATCACGCTGAGGGCGGAGCTGGTCTCGGGCTGAAACCCGGCCGGCGGTGCCCGCGGAAGCGGCCGTTACTCGGACGTGACGACCGCTTCGATGCGACCCGATCCGTCGTAGCCGAGGCGGACGCGGTAGGTGCTGTCGGCGGTCCGAACGATCACGGTATCCCAGTTCTGAAGCGTTCGCTCGTCCGGTCTTCCTTCAATCGTCCAGTTCCGGAGAGTCTTGCACGAATCGTCAATCATCGACTCGATCTTGAAGATCTCACCGTCCTCGAAGTAGTTGACCCGAAGCGCCAGAACGGGATCACGATTCTGGGTCACCAAGGGTCGAGCAGCTGCCGAGCAAGACCACGAGCATGAGCGTTGAGAACATGAGCGAAAACGGATGCGCCAGATAACGGGTGTGTGCCATATGGCCCCCTGTCCGAGGGCAGTATACACGAACGCTGGAAACCTTACCAATATGGTCCGGCATTCCCGTATCCGTCGGCGCCCCTGACGGGAAGCTCCTCCCGCCCAAACCACCGCTGACTCTCGTTCCACACCTCCAGATACCCCTCGTCCACGATCACCTCATCCCACTTCCGAACCGACCATCCCGCCGCGTCGAGCATCGCCTCCAGGCGGGCCCGCAGACGCGCGGCCTCGCGCTCGCTGCCGTTGGTCGGGTGAGCAAAGAGATTCGACAGCTGCAGCGGATCGGCCTGGTTGTCGAAGAAGCAGAACGGCTCGCCGTCGTCCCAAAGCGCGTACGTATAACGCGCGGTGCGGATGCCGTACCAGCCGCGCGTCTCGCCCCGGTCGATCGCCTGGTGGCACGGCACCATGTTATAGATGAGCTGCGCGTCGTCCCGCCCCACCGGATCGGCGGTCCCGTCGGCCCCCGCGACCCCGGCAACCCCGTCGACGCCGGCGAGCGAACAGAGCATCGGCGCGAGATCGATCAGTCCGATCGGCTGCGACTCGATGCCCGGCTCGATTCGACCCGGCCACCGCACGATCAGCGGCACGAGGATCGACTCGTCGTAGGGGAGCTGCTTCATGAGTTTGCCCTGGCTGCCGAGCATGTCGCCGTGGTCGGAGGTGTAGACGACGATCGTATCGTCGGCCGCGCCGAGCTGGTCAATCTCGCCAAGAAGCCGCCCGAACTGCTCATCCAGGTAGCTGATCTGCGCGTAGTAGTCCGCCAGGCGGCGACCGACTTCGGCGCGATCGATCGTACCACGGCCCACCGGGATGAGCGCCACCTCTTCGGGGACGTTCTCGCGAAGCGCGAGCTCCTTGCCCGCGTAAAGATCGCGGAAGCGCTGCGGCACGACACCGTACGGATCGTGCGGCGGCCCCCACGAGAGCACGAGCGCCCACGGTTCGCCGGTCGACTCGCGAGCAGCCTGATGCCGGGCGATGAAGTCGAGCGCGAGGTCGGTGTGCGTCTCGCTCTCAAAGCCGTCGATCTCGTGGCGTACTTCGTTCTCATCGTGGAACCACGAGTCGGCGTAGTCGTGCGTGCACTCGGCGGCCTTCCACTCCTGGAAGCCCAGGCGCTCACCGGCGGGTATCGCGCGGTCGCGTGGAACACCGCCAAGGTGCCACTTGCCGACGTAGCCGGTCGAGTAGCCCGCATCGCGCAGCGCGTGCGCGATGCTTCGCACCGACGCGTCGACCGGCAGGTCGTTCGTGATCGCGCGGTGCTGCCACGCATGAAGCCCGGTCAGGATCGTGCCCCGCGCCGGGACGCAGACCGGCGAGGTCGACACGCACGTGGTGTAGCGACGGCTCTCGGAGGCGAAGCCGTCGAAAACGGGGGACAGAACGTCAGCATTGCCGTAGCAACCAAGACTCTGCACCCGGTGCTGGTCGGAAAAGACGAAGAGGATATTCGGTCGGTTCACGCTGCCCTCCAACGCGATCATGATGCCCTTGGGCGGCCGGGAACGCAAGACCCCTCGACGCCAATTCTGGGCGCATCCCCGGCGGGGACGCGGTAACAGAGCCGCGAAGCTGGAGTCTCCGCCTCCTTTGAAGTATGGTGAAGCTTGGAGGACAGATCGCCCCTATGCAATCGATAACAGCCGGCGACCGCGAGATTCTGCGACAGAGGGCAAAACTCCACCTGGACCACGCAAACTCGCCTGCCAATGAGATCATCCTGAGGAAGTGGCGGGCGCAGGCGGAGGGGCGGCGCGACTCTCCGCCGGTTCGGTTCCTGGCCTCAAACTTCCGCCACGAAGTCGTCACTCCGCGCCTGCGGTGCGAGGGCGAACAGGCACGCGCGATCGAGGCCACGCTCCTCGGCGGACTGGTCGGACGCGAGCTATTCGACGACGACACGCCGATTTCGCCGACCTTTGACATGGGTTGGCAGACGTGGGTGAAGCCGTTCGGCATCGCGCCGACGATCACGCGCGCGAACACACCGAACTCTCAGGGATTCCACATCGATCCGGTGATCGGCGACCTGGCTACGGAGCTGGACAAGCTGCGCGGCGGCTCCTTCGGAGTCGATCGCGAAGCCACCGCGCGCCGGCGCGAGCTGGTCGAAGACATTCTTGGCGACATCCTGCCGGTGCGCATGGTGATGGGTAGTCTGGCTGGGGCGATCACCAACCCGCTCGTCCACCTCATGGGCATGGAGGCGTACTACATCGCGATGTACGACTGCCCGGACGCCGTGCACGAGGCGATGGAAATGGCGACTGGAGTCTACGAGCAGTACTACGACTTCCTTGAAAGCGAGCAGTTACTGCTGCCGACGACCGGCATCAGCCCGCTCGCGCAGGAGTCGTTCGCCTTCACCGACGAACTACCGACGGACGCAGTGACACGAACCACGGAGTGCTGGGGCTTTCTTGAATCGCAGGAGACAACGGCGGTCTCGACGGAGACCTTTGGCGAGTTCGTCCTTCCCTACCAGCAGCGACTGGTCGACCGCTTCGGCCTGCTCTCCTACGGCTGCTGCGAGCGCGTCGACGCGATCTGGCCCGACTACCTGTCAAAGTGGCCGACCCTGCGTAAGCTCTCGGTCTCCCCGTTCAACGACGAGCCCCGCGTCGGCGACTACCTGCGCGGTACCCGTGTCGTCTACTACAGCAAGCCGCGCGCCGAGTTCGTGACCTGCGACGGACCGCTCGACGACGACGCGATCACCGCGTGCTTCAGGGGGATCTGCGAGGCGGCGAGCGGCTGTCTCTTCGAGATCGCGCAGCGGGAGGTCGGGACGATCTTCGGCGACTTCGAGCGCGGGCGCCACTACGTGCGCCTGGCAAAGCAAGCCGTCGACTCCTACTGGTCGCCGTGATCCGGGCTTACCGCAATGGAAGGCCTGGGCGCATCCCCGGCCGCAGCGCTTCGCGCCGCAGCCGGGGACCGCGTGCTCCGCTTGTACTCCTCGGTCTGCGGACTCCTGTCCGCATCCCTGCGGGGTACCGCTGCGCCCGCTTGCGCGGAGAACCGCTTTCGTGTATTATTCGTGCATGGCGACCAAGACGATCACGCTCGAGATCGATGCCTATGAGCGCCTGCGAGCCGCGAAGCGACACGGGGAGTCGTTCTCTCAGGTAGTTCGCCGAGCGGTGTTCCCCGACGAGCCCCCTACCGGCGCGCAACTGCTCGACCTCTACCGGAGCCGACGGCCACGGGTGAGCGATCGCTACCTCGAGTCGGTTGCAGAGGCCGTAGAGTACGATCCGCGACCGGACGATCCGTGGACCTGATAGCCGACACCAGTCTCATCGTTGCGATCGAGCGCGAGGCCCGTCGCAAGATCGACGGATCGGCTCACCGCTTCCTCGAGACGCACGCGAACGACCGCTTCTTCATCACGTTCACAGTGTCCGGCGAGCTTGCGTGCGGTGACTCCGCGTCGGTTGAGACCGACTGGCGAGCGCTGTGCGAACCGTACGGGATGATCGCGTGGAGCCCCGCCGTTTCACTCGCGTACGGGAGGATCTACCGGGCGCTCAAAACCCAGGGCGCCCTGATCGGCACGAATGACATCTGGATCGCAGCGACCGCCGTGGCCCACGGACTGCCGGTCGTAACCGGTAACGGCGCGGAGTTCAACCGCGTTTCAGGGCTGACCGTGCTCGAGTTCTGAAGTCCTGCCAAGGCAGGCGGTCGACTCCTACTGGTCCCCGTGATCCGGGCCTGCGGTGAAATCGGTCCAGTCCACCTTGTTCAGACGCATGATATCGTCGGCGCGCTCCATCCCTATCCTGAGATAGAAGTCGATCGCGTCCTCATTGGCACACAGGTACTGGATGATCCGCTTCTCTCCGCCGCAGAGTTCGTGGGCCAGACGCAGGAGTTCGCGACCGACCCCGCGGCGCACGTAGTCTCGGTCCACGCCCAGGTCGGTGACAAACTGCCAGTACGCAAAGTCGGTGATCGCAAAGCACACGGCCACAATAGTGCCGCGAGCATTGCGCACCACCAGACTCACGGGGACCGA
>RECL01000039.1 GCA_007694025.1 Spirochaetaceae bacterium | reverse complement strand
CCGAAGCGGTCGAATCGGTTCGGGAAACGGTGCACGATCTGCGCCCGCGCGCTGAGTCGGATGCGGCGGCGCTGCGACGTCTGGTCGCCGAGTTCCGCTTCTGCCCGGTGGATCTATCGATCGACGACCGCGGCTTCGGCGCGCTTCCGGGCGCTCACCGCGAGGCGTGCGTCGCTGCGGTGCGCGAGCTCCTGACGAACGCCGCACGCCACTCGCGCGCGCGGTCGATTTCGATCGCGATTGAGTCGGGCTCACGGGTGCGGTTGTTCTACCGTGACGATGGGGTGGGTGCGTCGCGAATCCGAGAGGGATTGGGGCTGAGTGGGCTCCGCCGACGGATCGAGTCGCTCGGCGGGACGGCTGCGGTGTCGGGCCACGACGGCTTTGCCGTCCGGTGTGTGATTCCGCTGGGGGGTGGTGATGGATAGGATCCGTGTCGCAGTCGTCGACGACGACGGACTGATCAGGGACGGGCTTGGCGCGATCCTGGAGACGCACGACGATATCGAGTTCGTCGGCGCGGCCGCCGACGGGCAGGCCGGCGTCGATCTGTGCGGCAGGCTCGATCCCGATGTCGTGCTGATGGACGTGCGAATGCCCGGCACCGACGGCGTCGCCGCGACCGCGCGGATCAAGGCTGCGCACCCACAGATCAAGGTCATTATCCTCACAACCTTTGACGACGCCGACTACATCCGCGGAGCGATGGACGCGGGGGCCGAAGGGTACATCCTGAAGAGCTCGCCGGCCGACGCGATCGTCGAAAGCGTTCGCGCGGTCCACCGCGGCACGACCGTCCTTCAGACCGAGATCGCACGGCGATTGGCCGGCGGTCTCCCGGCGCGTGAGAGCGCGCGCGGATCCAATCTCCAGACGCTCGGCCTTGCCCCTCGCGAAGCGGAGATCCTGACGCTCATCGCCGAAGGGCTGTCGAACAAGGAGATCGCCGGGCGGCTCAATCTGTCGGACGGCACGGTGCGCAACTACGTGTCGGAGATGCTCGTCAAGCTCGACGTCCGCGACCGGACGCAACTCGCGATTCTCTACTACCGGAGTCTGTGAAGAAAGGGAGTGAGTCGTAGCCGGAGACGATCTGCACTGCGATGGTGTCGTAGTCACCGGATGGGAAGTCGTATCGTGCGTACCGTCGAATCAAATCGAGTTTCCTCCGGGCGCCTGCTGCAGGTCTGTCGTTCATCTCGTGTCGCAAGGCCCGGCGGACCCAATCCGAAACCGTCATCTTCTCCCGTTTCGCGAGCTCCTTCAGTCGGCGTAGCTCTTCCTTGTCCAGAAGCACCTGCAACCTGACGCTCATCGCAATGAGCATGATACACTCACATAGACGAGTCAAACGGTTCCCGGCATACTCGCCCTATGCCGCACCTGCCCGACCATATCCACATCACGGGAGGCTCGGGTTCGGGGACGACGACGCTCGGGCGCGTGATCGCGGCGCGCTACGGCCATCGTCACCTGGATACCGACGACTTCTTCTGGGAGCAGACGGACCCTCCGTACACGGTGATGCGCCCGAAGCGGGACGTGGCCACGCTCCTGGACGGCGCATTGGTATCCGACCCGACGCACCCCGACGGGTCTTGGGTCCTCTCCGGGGCGATCGGGTCGTGGGGCTACGAGTTTGCCTGCCGGTTCGATCTGGTGGTCTGGCTCACGCTGCCGCCAGAGGTGCGGCTGGCCCGGCTGGAGGCGAGGGAGCGCGCCGAGTTCGGCTCCCGGGTTGATCCGGGCGGTGACATGGAGGAGAACTTCCGCGGTTTCATCGAATGGGCCGCGCTCTACGACACCGCCGACGCCTCCCTCCGAAGCCACGCCCGCCACGCCGAGTGGACCGCAACCCTATCCTGCCCGGTGATCCGGGTTGATGGAGTCTATACGGTAGAGGAGACTCTGGCGATCATCGAAGAGCGGTGGCACACCGCCCCGGCGGCCCAGCGATAAAGCCCCCGCGACGGCCGTGAGGCCGCCGCGGGTAATGCTCCTACTCAGGCAGGTAGATCCCAACCCGGAGGTTCGCTGCGCCGTTGATGTAGACCATGTTCACCAGTCCGTCCGGCGTGATGACGGTGGCCGTCGAGTCGAGGAGCTTGCCCTCGCCGACTGTCGTATCCTGCATTTCCGTGAGCAGCAGACCGCCGGCCGTGGTGCGCGCGTACATCGGTCGCAACCGCAGCGCGTTCGCGTCGATATAGGTGATGTGCGCGTAGTTCGAGGTGTCCAAGGCGATCGATGGGAAGCGCTGGTTGCTGCTCGTGCCGTCGATGAGCGTCCGAACGAACGCCGCACCCGGGCTCGCTGCGCGAGCGTACCACATCTCGCCGGCCGTCGTGTCTGAGTACGCAACGTGTACCGATCCGTCACTTCCGACCGCGATTCCGTTCCCGTACCGGCCCTTGTCCCCCGTGTGGACGTCGACCGGACTGCTCCACGCCGTGCCGTTGTGGTAGACGTAGCGCAGCGTCGCGTTGTCCGAGTGGCGGTAGACCACGTGCGGTCTGCCCGATCCGTCCACGGCCATCGCGACCCAAGCGTCGGCGCCCGCAGCCACACCCGGA
>RECL01000004.1 GCA_007694025.1 Spirochaetaceae bacterium | reverse complement strand
CGGTACATGGAGTAGTCGGTCGCGATCAGTACGACGTCGTTCGTGCGGGCGAGGTCGATTATCGACTGCGGAACGCTCTTGCCGCGCACGATCAGCACGACCCGAATGTCTGCGACAACCGCGGTTCGGATGGTCTGCGCGGTCACCAAGCCCGTGATGAACAGGAGGTTGTCTTGCGTCAGCGTAAGCACGTCGCTCATCAGGTCCGCGGCGAACGCGCACTCGATCTCCTGGTCGCCAAGGTCAGCGCCGCACACTATCCGCCCGTTCACGATTCCAGCAATCTCGTCTACCGTCACGGCCGGATAGTAGCATGATCAGCAATCGCCGTGCCAGTGGCAGCAGTCGCCGCTGTGGTCGCCGCTGTGGTCGCCGCGAAACGGCGGACTCAGTATGTTGACTGTATGAGACAGAAATCGATCGTAACCGTACTGCTTACACTGTTCGTTGTCGCCGCGCATGCGTCGGGCACACCGACCGCCGTGAACCGGGTACAGGGCACCTACCGGAGTGAAGCGGCCGGCTTCCGTCTGACGCAGCTGGTGACCGACCTGGAACACCCGTGGGCGATCGCGTTCCTGCCCGACGGGCGGACGCTGATAACCGAGCGACCGGGCCGTCTGTGGAGCTACGACGGGCGCACCGTCACCCGCATCGACGGGTTGCCGCAGATAACCGCGTCGGGGCAGGGCGGCCTCCTGGACCTGATCCCCGATCCCGACTTCGAGCGGAACAGCCTGATCTACTTCAGCTACAGCTCGCGGTTCAGCGGTGGTCTTGGAACGACCGTGGCCAGAGCCAGACTGAGCGGATCGCGGCTGGTCGACGTTCAGGAGATCTGGCGGCAGAACCGTGCGTCGGCCGGAGGCAGGCACTTCGGATCGCGGCTCGCGTTCGACGGTTCGGGGATGCTGCTGATCACGATCGGCGATCGCGGGCAGCAGGACCGGTCGCAGGATCCGAATGATCACGCCGGAACGCTGGTCAGGATCGCCCCCGACGGGTCGGTTCCGGCCGACAATCCGTTCGTCCGATCGGACGATGGGGCCGCCGACGTCTGGAGCTACGGCCACCGCAACGCGCAGGGGATCGCGATCAACCCGGACTCGGGAGAGATCTGGCTGCACGAGCACGGTCCGCAGGGCGGGGACGAACTGAACATCGCGCGCGCCGGGGACAACCACGGATGGCCGGTGATAACACACGGCGTGAACTATGGAACGGGAACGCGCATCGGCGTCGGGACGAGCGCACCGGGGATGGAAGAACCGCTCATCCACTGGACGCCGAGCATCGCCCCGTCGGGGATGGCGTTCTACACCGGCGATCTGATGTCGGGTTGGCGCGGCGACATCTTCATCGGCGCGCTCGCCGGACAGCATCTGCGCCGCGTCGTCATTGACGGCGATCGCGTGGTTCACCAGGAGGTTCTGCTCGACCGCGCGATCGGCAGGATACGCGACGTTCGCCAGGGGCCCGACGGGCACCTCTACCTGATCACCGACGACCGCCGCGGATCGCTCTACCGGATCGACCCGCAGTAGGGCGACCGAAACGCATCGGGGCCGGCTCAATCCTCGTCGAGCTCGGCGTTCCAGTAGAGATCGCTGACGAAGTGGTCCCAGTCGCGGTAGCGCCTGTTGGTTGTCGGGAGTTTCAACTGGTGGCGCGGCGCCGGCCGGATCGGCTTGCGGATCAGTTTCATCCCGGCCTCTCTGGGCGTGCGGCCGCCCTTGCGGCTGTTCGCGTCGACGCTGCACGTGACCAGGTTCTCCCACGTGTTCCTGCCGCCCTGCGATCTGGGGATCACGTGGTCGATGTTCAGGTCGGCGGGTCTGAGCTTTCTGCCGGTGTACTGGCACGTGTAGCGGTCGCGTTCGTAGATATTCTTGCGCGTCAGTTTCACGCTGTGCACCGGGAGCCGGTCGTAGTCCAGGAGCCTGATTACGCGCGGCACGATCAGCGACAGCGACGGCGTATGGATCCAGTCGGCTTCCGGCGGCGCTTCGTTGAGTTCGTTGCGCAGCAGAGACACCTCGACCCAGCTATGGAAGTCATAGCTCACGTAGGCGCCATCTTCGACTGCGACCGCCTCGGCAACCGATGCGAAGAGCTTCACGAAGGCATCGCGAACCGTTGTCGTACGGATCGGAGAGTACCCGCGGTTGAGCACCAGCACGTGCGAGGCCAGAACCTCACTCATGCGCTATTCTATAATTCAGTTTGGCCGGAAATTCAAGCGAGCTGAAAAAGCACGGCCGGGGCGACTGCCCCGGCCGTCGACCGGAGCCGGCCGCGCGGTTGCCGGGGCGACTGCCCCGGCCGGACTCACTACCAGGCGTACGCCTTTGGCGCCTCGCCTCCCGGACCCGGGAATATCTGGTCGAGCTTCGCGAGCGTCGCGTCGTCGAAGCGAATCTCGGTCGCGCGCACAGCGCTTTCAAGCTGGTCGACCGTACGCGGTCCGATGATCGGCGCGGTGACGACCGGGTTGTGGAGCAGCCACGCGAGCGCGACCTCCGCCGGTGCGTGACCGAGCTCCTTGCACAGCGCCTCGTACTTCTCGAGCTGCGGGCGCTT
>RECL01000124.1 GCA_007694025.1 Spirochaetaceae bacterium | reverse complement strand
CCGGCCCGAATCGGTGCCTTCGCAACCGCTGATAGTTGCCGGTTACCGACGCCACAACCGTCTCTGTGGACCCACCGACGCTGATCCGGTAGTCCCGAACGCACTGAGGTACGGCCGCGGCGGCGGCCATGTAGCCGTAGCGCGGTGTGTTGAGATCGGTGTCAAAGACAAGGTGCACGGTATCGAACCGGAGCCGCCCGCCGAAGTCGAGCTCGATCCACTGCGGCAGCGCCTGGTCCCGCGCCGATGCCCACGTGTTCGGAGCCTCCCCGACGGGTCGGTCCATGCCGTTTGCGACGTTCGACGGGTGGAAGTCCGCAGCCCACCGAAGCGTCGGGTCGGTAGTGAGCGCCGGGCAGAACCGGTTGTGATCGACCCAGCCCCGGTCCACAGACCGTACCGAGTGGTGCACTCCGGCTGGTTCCTCGTCCATTCCGTAGACCGAAACTCCCGCTGTCGCGGGAATCTCGATGCGGACGAACCGGGTGCCGAAATCCACGTTCAGCGGCGCGGTCACCCACGTTGCGGGCGAGGGGGGTACCACCAACCGAGTCAGCGTTGCCTTCGACGCGTCCGGTTCTGCCGCCTGGTCGTCGACCCCCCAGAGCCGGATGTCGATTGGGACGTCCGCAGTGTTCCTGGACGACACATAGAACCGCAGCGCTCTGACTCGGTCCACGGCCGAGGTGTCGAGTACGATCGCCTGCTCGCTGATCAGCGGGTAGGCGAAGTTGGTGTGTACCGAGTCGTGGTACTCGTGCGTCTCGACAGAGGAGGCAGACGCGACCGCGCGGCGAGCCAGATCGTGCGGATCGTCTACGGTGATGTCTGGCAGGTAGTGATCGGCCCGAACCAGACGACGTCGCAGCTCCGGTATTCCGGTCCGAGTGACGTCCCGTGGCAGCGTGCCGTTCCTGGCGCACATCGCGGCTGCGGCTCCCACGACCTCGCCACACGCCGCCAGGGTCGCCTGTACTCGAACAGTTCCAAGCGCTACGTGGCTGACGCTCATGTTCCTTCCAGCCAGAAAGAGGTTCGCGACGTTCCGCGAGTAGAGACACCGGTACGGAATGGTGTACAGCGCCGTGCCGGCATTGTACTCAAACGGACCATCCGAACCCGAGAAGATTCCGCGCGGGTGGTGGAGGTCTACGGTCCAGCCGCCATAGCTCACCGCGTCCGGAAACTCCGTAGCCTCACGAACGTCCTGTTCGGTAAGCACATGGTCGCCAATGAGGCGGCGGCCCTCGCGACGGGCATTTATCCAGGGTACCGAGACGAGTTCGTAACGCCCGGCGCGCTCGCGCCCCTCCCACTCGTTCTTCACGAAACCCCAGTATCCGTAGGAGATCCTGATCAGCTCATCTCTGGCGCGTTCGCCGTCGAACACGTCGTCTACGATACCGTCGTGCTCCATCCACCACGCACCGTGCTCGAGGGTGCTGATCGAACGGCCGAACTCGGACGCGGCTGGCATACGACGGGACCACGGGGGCGCAACGTAGGCGACCTCATCTGCGCGCTCGGCGGCCCGGTATCCGACCACACCGTCCATGATGCAGCCGCTCATCGTCACGCTGTCGGCTGTTTCGGGGGCGAGTGACTCGCCGTACTCCGCTCTTGCTTCGCGGCCAACCCGGTGTTCGGCACCGGCGAAGAAGCCGAGCCAGCCGTCGCCCGTGGCGTCGACGAAGAGGTCGGCACGGTAGCGGAATGGTTTCGCGGTCCGAGGATCGATTGCCTCTACTTCGGTAATCCGGATGGAACCGCCGGAAGATTCGTCGCCCGTGGTGCGCGCGCCGACAACGCGACGATTGAGCTCGATCGCCAGTCGCGGTTCGCCGTCGGCAAGCCGCATACACGCTGCGCTGTACGCCTTTTCCCCGTGGTACACTCGGTCCCGGAAGAGCTCCTCCACGATCCCGGACTCCCGTGCGTTGGCGAAGTGGCTAGCCGCCCCGTCCAGGCTCACGCCGCACTCGTCGCTCGCGTTCCCTCCAATGACCGGCCGGTCGTGCAGCAGAAGCACGTCGATGCCCTCACGTGCCGCCGAGAGCGCCGCGCAGAAGCCTGCTATTCCACCGCCCGTGACGATCAACTGAGCCGCCTTCGGCGCTTCCGCAGCATCCGACGCGCCGCGGATTCTGCACTTCTCCGGCCACAACGCCGAAGGTTCGTCCGGCGGACGGTACGCCGAATCGGACGACAGGACGACGGCCGCGAACCTGGAGTAGTAGCCTGTAAGGTCGCGGATCGAGAGCTCTGTTGACCCCGCTTCGAGTGCTATCGTACCGCCGTCGGCCCAGTGCCATCGGTCGTGCGAGGCGGTGCCGAATCGGGTCGGGATACGGTGATGGCCAACTCGAACCTCGAACGTACCAGGACTCCACTCGGGCAGCCAGTCGCGGCAGTACACCCAGACCCGCCATGAGCCGGGCGCCGGGATGTGCACCGCGATGGTCGCATCATCTACCGGTCGACCGGTCCCGGCGGCGAGCAGATAGCTCGTCCCGATGAGGTGAGCGAACTGCGTGTCGAGCGTCCATCCGCCGGGTGAGGAGAAGTCCGCAGCGTCGATCCAG
>RECL01000005.1 GCA_007694025.1 Spirochaetaceae bacterium | reverse complement strand
ACGATGTAGTCGCGGCTGCACCGGTCCCAGTAGCGGTCGTACGCCCACCGGTAGATCTGCGCGTCGGAGAGCCCGTCGAACTCTTCCCGGAGATCGGCGATGCACCGCAGCCCCATCCGCTCGGCGAGTTCGATCTCCGCATCCGAGACCACGATCGCGTCTTCGACACCGGCGATCGTGAACGCGACAATGAGCGACGTGCGCACCGCACGGTCCCACACGACGTACCCCTTCGCCGCGCCGCGGAAGGTCGTGACCGCCTCCTCCGGCGTGCGAATCTGCGAGAAGCTGAACCGCTTTGCCGTCTTGAGGTAGTCAAGGACCGCAGGCGTGAACTTGAAATCCCACTGCTTCGGGTAGACCAGGTAGAACCGCGGGCTCTTCCGGTTCGCGAGCGCCTGGAGCGAGATCAGCATCGCGTGCCGGGACAGGTCACCACCGATCTCCCAGTTGTCGCCGAGTTCCATGTACCACGCGTTTCGGACCCCTGAGCGGCGGAAGCGGTAGACGGTTCCGCGATCATCGGGGATCGTCGACCGCGTGAGCGTGAGCGTCAGGCGCTCCGGATCGGCGGGTTCGAGCCGATACTCGATCTGCGCCGGTACGCTCCCCTGCGACGTGGAGAGCTCGAGCGACTCGCAGACCGTGAAGCCGTCGCGATCCGATCGTCCGGTGACCGTCCGTTCCGCGGCGAGGTTCCGGTAGATGCCCGATGTGAACAGGTCGGGGATGACCCGCTCGGCCGGTCGGTCGCAGAGCGGCGTACCGTCGAGCCTGCAGACGATAGGGTCGATCATCCGGGCGCCGCGGGCGATCCGCCGCATGCGCAGCTCCGAGTCGTCGACTTCGATCTCCATGCTCGCGGCGCCGAAGCGGCCGACTTCGTCGCTCTCTTCGAGGATGCACTCCCACGTTCCTGCAAGGTTCTTGATGTCCATGGGTTCTAAGTTCACCACGGTTCGGGCGGATTGTCCATCACGGATTCCTGATGCACCGGTAGCGCGCGTTGAACGTCGTGCTGACTTCCCGGCGGCGGACCATCAGCCCCCATCGCGTGTGCGCCGTGCTGTCGGTATAGCTGTTCACCAGGTGGACCTCGGTCCCGGCCGCGCCGCTCATCTCCACCCGGATGGTTTTGTCGGGAAGCTCGAAGTCGACCGACCACGCGCCGTCGGTTGCGAACTTCCGGACGTCGAAGAGGTGCTGGTAGCCGTTTTCGGTTCCCAACGAGGGCACCGGCGTCGTCTCGCGCGACGAGTGAGGCTCGCCGGCGCAGTAGAAGAACCAGTCGTACAGGTGCTCGCGCCGGGCGTCGACTGAGAACGCGTCGTCTACGTCGTGGTCGCCCACGCGGTCGCCCACCACAATCCGCCGCGAGTAGTTGACCGCGTCGTAGACGCCCTTCGCCCGGACGTGGAGGAGGCCGGCCTGCGGATCGAACTCCTCCACGATCCCGTCGTAGAGCGCACGGGTGTTTTTCATGTCGGTGACCACCGTGTTGTGCGATGGCGTCAGCCGCTGCCACTCGACGAACAGGAACGACGCGTACCCACCGGAGCCCAGGTCGTACGAGACCACGTCGCCGTCGAAGGCGAGCTCGATCGTGATCGCATCGGGGTGCGCGTGGAGCGTCGTGTGCAGGCCGTACTTCACGAAGAGCTCGGTGTTCGTGCTGCGGAGCATCGCCGTGAACGATCGCGGGTGGTTCACCGTGCCGAACGAAGTCGGCTCGCCGGGGCGGGTTACGGCGTCGCCGACCGCCCCGCCGGCGTCGAACAGAAGCCGCGACAGCGTGGCGGGCGAGCCCGACAGCCGGCGCGCGAACGCGGCGGTCTGGCCGAACAACGGGTTGTCGAAGAGCGCAGAGGCGTAGTCGTAGTGCTCAGCGTAGGTGCCGAGCGTGATGAGCGGGTGCGCGTCGTGTGGGTTCGGGAGGCGGCCGTTTCGAAACGCGATCGAGAGCGGATAGACGAGCATCCGCTCCACGGTGGTGGCGACCTCGGTCACCTCCGGGCCCTCGTAGCCGACGCTGCGGCACGCGAACAGCAGGTAGAGGAGCGGCTGCAGCGCGTAGAAGTGGTAGTGCACCGATCCTTCGTACCAGAGCCCCTCCGGGGTCACGCCGCGGCGCAGCTGGTCGAGGATCCCGTACGCGCCGGCGAATGCCCGGTCGATGAGCTCCTGCGCGCCGAAGAAGACGCCGATCATCGCCTCCGCGCACCGGATCCAGACCGGGATGTTGTAGATCCGGAACGCGAAGAAGTCGAAGAGCTCCGCCTCCCGGACGAACAGGCGTTCGTACCAACCCGAGAGCTCCCCGGGGTCCAACCGGTCGCGGACCATCGTCAAACCCAGGAGGATAGTCATCATCGCGACCGCGTCGTCCAGGTGCTGGTTCATGATCTTGCCATCGAACACCGGCGCCACCGCGCGGTTGTCGAACGCGTCGTAGTCGGCCGCGTAGAACCCGACGACCTTTCGGATGTACGCGAGGTAGCGTTCGTCGGGCCGGACCCGGTACTGCACGGCAGCGGCGAGGACGTTCGCGTTCGCGCGGCCGCGGTACATGTTGTTCCACGCTTCGTCGAGCTTTGCGC
>RECL01000034.1 GCA_007694025.1 Spirochaetaceae bacterium | reverse complement strand
TGGCGCGCACCGCGAGCCTCGCGTCACCGGCCGTGCGCGGATGGTACCGCGCGTATCTGACCGACCTCATTCGCGCGTACCCTGACATCGACGGGATCCGCGTCGACTGGCCCGAGTACCCGTGCTACACGATCGGAGAAGCATTCGTCGACTTCCACCCCGCGGTCGCTAAGTGTGTGCGGGACTCCGACGGCGCCGGAGGCGGCCTGCGTGGGCTGGACCTGCGCTCGCTCGCCGCGGACATCGCTCGGCTGCGTTCGCTGATGACGACCGGGCTCACCGAGTCGATGCTGCGCGACTGGATCGGCTCCACCGGAGGCGGCACCCCGATCGAGCATCTCCAGCGTCGCTTCCCGGCGCTCCCATCGTGGCTGGATCTGAAGCGCGCACTCGCCGCCGACTACCTGCGATTCCTGCGATCGGTGATCGACGACGCCGGGGGGCAGCGGATCGTCCTGGCTCCGAACGCGTTCCCGCCGCCGTTTTCGATCCTCACCGGATTGCCGTTCGCGTCGCTCGCGGGCGTAGCGCCGTGGGTCGGCGTGAAGCTCTACACGATGCACTGGTTGCAGATCGTCCGCTTCTGGACCGACGAGATCGTGTCGCGCACGCCGTCGCTATCGCCGGCCCTGGTCGCCGAAGCGCTCATGGCGCTCTTCGACGTTGGCGACGCGCTCCCCCGTCCGATCGTGGCCGATCAGGTGCGCTACCCCGAGCCCGACGAGCCGCACGCCGAAAGCGATGCGTCGCAGAAGCGGAAAATCGCTCAGGCGGCCGTCGAGTCGACCGTCCCGGTCGAGCCGATCGTCCACGGCTACGGTCCGTTGGACGACTTCACGCGGCGATTTCGAGCGGCCGCCAGCACCGGGCCGCAGCGCGTCTGGGTCAACCGGTACGGCTATCTCAGCGACGCGAAGCTCGACGCGATCGGCGGGATCGTTGCAGATACCGGCCGCTGATCGCGCTGCTCAGGAGACCCGCCTGCGATGCCGGAGCGACTCCCTACGCTCCGACCGATATGCCCGATGCGGGCGGGGGAGGCCAGTGGGTGCCGCGCTGTCCGAACAGGCCCTGCGACGGCGCGCCGCCGTGCTCGGGTTCAGGCAAACCGACCAGTTGTTGCCCGTTATCGCCGGCCAGCCAGCGCCGGTCGCCGCCGTAGAGCTCGGCGATCAGTCGGTCGGTCAGGTCTTTGCGGATCCGCGCGTGATCGGGGCTTGTCGACAGGTCTTCGAGCTCGTTCGGATCGGCCTCCAGGTCGAACAACAGGAACCGGTTGCCCGCCGCGAAGTAGATCAGCTTGTACCGATCATCGGTGACCATGCGGCTCGCGGTAGCGCCTTCGTCCTGTTCGCCGTAGAGGTACTCGCGTCGCGCCGATCCGACCATCGGCCGGCCGTCGACTCCTTCGGGAATCGGGATGCCGCACAGACCCAGCAGCGTCGGCATCACGTCGGCCAGGCCGACCAGTCGAGCGTCGGCGACGCCGACGGGGACCTGCGACCGGTCGCCGGTAGACTCGGCTTCAGTGCCGCAGAGGAGCATCGGGACGCGCGCCGAGTTCTCCAGGAAGCAGCGCTTTGCCCACAGACCGTGATTGCCGAGCATGTCGCCGTGATCCGACGTGAACGCGATGATCGTGTTCGACAGGATTCCTTCCTCGCGGAGCGTTCCGATCACGCGACGCAGCTGATGGTCGATGTGCGTGCACAGCGCGTAGAACGCGCGTCGAGCGTCGCGACGAACGTCTTCGTTCAGGTGCACCGCGTACTCCCGGTTGCGTCGCAACGCGTACGGGAGCGAATCGGGAGACCCGGCCGCCCACGCGCCGACGTACGGCTCGTCTATCGCGACCGACCGGTAGAGATCGAGGTAGCCGGGTAGCGGTGTGAGCGGTGGGTGCGGGTGCGCGAACGCCAGGTACCAGAATCCCGGGCGGCGCGGGTCGCGCCGTCGGATAGTGCGTTCCATCTGCGCCGCGGCCCAGTTCGTGCGGTGCAGCGATTCGTCCAGATGCCACGGACGGCTGACGTACTGGTTGTTCGACATTGCGTGCGCGTACTGCTCTCCGGCGTGCCCGCGATCGCCCAGATAGAGTGAGTAGTCGTCGGTGACGCCCCACTGCGTACGGCCTTCCTCGTCCAGGATCACGTCGTCGAATCCGATCCGGTCGCGCTGCGGGTAGACGTGGAGCTTCCCGACCGCGCACGCCTGGTAGCCTGCGTCGCGAAAACAGCGCGCGAGCGTCGGGGCGTCGGGCATGGGTAACCCGGTCTGGAACGTGCGGTCGCCGTGCGTTCTGGGCGTGGTGCCGGTCATCAGCGTCCGGCGCGCCGGGATGCACACCGGGCACTCCGAGTACGCGCGCGTGAACCTGATCCCGTTTCGACACAACTCATCGAGTGTCGGCGTCTGGATGGCAGGATGCCCTGCCGCGCCGAGGAGGCTTGCGAACCAGTGGTCGGTTGTAACCAGCAGAACGTTTGGTCGATTGCTCATACAAGCATTAGACGAGCTATTCCTGCGTTCCACAAGCCCGTCGGGGCTTACAGCATCGACGTCTTCGGCATTCCCTGCGCCTTGAACTCGGCGAGCGTGAAGC
>RECL01000096.1 GCA_007694025.1 Spirochaetaceae bacterium | reverse complement strand
GAGAAGCTCAACGAACGGATCGACCGGCTGCTTTCAAGGCCCGAGTTTGCGACGTTCGCGCTGATCGGCTCGGGACTCCAGCACAAGCACGGCCAGACGACCGTCGCGCGGCAGGACATCCACGGGTCAATACCGGACGATCTGTCGGAAGAGTTCCTGGAGAGCGTGCAATCGACCGTTCGCGACGTTGATCCGGAAGGGACGATCTTCGGCGTCGAGGATACCGGAAAGGACGTAGAGATCATGCTGACGGTCGACGGCGGGCGACGATTCTCCAAGGGCGACGGGCTATCGTATCTCAACGATGCGCTCGGTCTTGGCCTTTCACAGTCGCCCTGCCTGATCTGCGGCGACACGTCCTCCGACCTGCCGATGGTAGAGAAGGCGGTCGAGCTCGGAGGGCGCGATCGGACCGCGGCCGTCTTCGTGACGCGTGACGAGGATCTGCGGCGGAGAGTCTCTGCGGTGCTCGACCGAAGCCACTTCGTTTCGACTCCCGACGTGCTCGTCGCTGCGCTTCATCTGCTGGCGGTTGAGAGGGGCGCTTCGCACTGAGCGTGGCGACAACTGGGAGCAGGATCCAAGCGGCTACGGCAAAGTCACACCGGTGCGATGAGGTCTCCCGCGACTCGGACGCTCCCGCGCAGGTCGAGCTGGGCGTAATCAGCCTGCGTGTCGACGAACTTCACCAGCCGCACGACCGGCCGACCGCGCTTGCTGATCACGACCGACTCGCCCGTCTCATCGACCTCGTCGATGATCGAGAGGCACTTCGCCTTGAACTCACTCGCTTCGATAGTCATCGATGACCAGTATACATGACCAGTCAGCAACGTTTCAGATCGCCGGGCAAATCTCCAACACGCCATCGCAGATCTCCCACCGCGTCTTCGTGAGCGCGCGGGTGAACGCGCGGTCGTGGCTGATCAGAAGGAGCGCCCCCGCGTAGTCGGCGAGTGCCGCTTCGACGCACTCGATCGACGTGAGGTCCAGGTGATTCGTCGGCTCGTCCATCACGATGAGCGACGGGGAGCGTTCCAGCCCCAGTGCGAGCATCAGTTTTCGCGTTTCGCCGGGACTCGGGAGTTCCGTCTGCAGGAGCCGATTGGGGTCGGAGCCCAGGCGGCTCACCGTCGATACGACACGCGCAAGTCGATCGTTGCCCAGCGCCCGCACGTCGCGGATCAACCGGGACGCGGCGCTCGCGGAGATCTCCTGCGGGATCCAGAGGATGCGCTCGGTTACGCGGTCGCTCCCGCGGCCTTCAGCAAGGAGTCTCGCGATCAGCGTCGACTTCCCGGCTCCGTTCGGTCCGCCCAGCGCGATCCGGTCGTCGGGGGCGACCAGGAGCTCGGGGTGGCCGACAGTGCGACCGTCGGGCAGGTCTATCGCTCCCGCGGGCCGGTGGAGGAGCCGGTCGCTTCGCGCTCGTTCTCCGTGGACCGACACACCGACGCGTTCGCGCACCGGGCGATCGATCCCTGACAGCCGCGCTGCCGCCTGCGCGCGACGACCGTCCATCTGCCGAAGCAGCCGACCCGCGTGTCCGTCGGCTCCCGAGACTCTTGCCGCGTCGATTCGCGCGCGTCCGTCGGAGTCGTGCCGATCCAGCCCTGCCTTGCTGCGCTTCCTGTTCTGCGTGAGCGCTTCCCGGCTTCGGCGGGCGGCCTCCGCCTCGATCCTGGTCTGTTCGGCGCGCGCGCGGTCGTACGCACGGTGCGACTCAAGCCGCTCGCGTTCGCGTTGCTCCATGCCGGCCGACACGCCGCCCCGGCGCATCAGCGGCGAGCAGCCGGGTTCCAGGAAGAGGCAGCGGTCGCACAGTCGGTCGAGCGCTGCGCGGTCGTGGCTCACGATCAGCCCGACGCCGGTGTAGGCACCGAGCGCCGTCAGCAGATGATCGCGCGCGTCGCGATCCAGGTGATTCGTCGGTTCGTCGACCGCGAGCAGACCGGGTTCGCGCCAGAGCGCGACCGCGATCTGCGCGCGCTTTCGCTCTCCATGGCTGAGTGACTCCCAGCGGTAGGGCCAGTCTGCCTCCAGGCTCAGGATCGACGCGAGCCTGCCGGCATCGGCGTCCGGGTAAGAGAGCAGATCGTTCAGCGCGTCTGGTGGCCGGTCGGTGCGCTGTTCGCAGACGATCGCCGGGTCTGGTCGGGCGACCTCCCCGGCGGTGGGCGCGATCAATCCGGCCGCGAGCTCGAGCACGGTGGTCTTGCCGATCCCGTTTGGTCCGACGATCCCGGTCCAACCCGGTGGCGCGTCGAAGCTGAGGTCTGAAAAGAGATCGGTACTGTGTCCCGGGTACGAGAAAGAGACCGACACGAATTGAAGATGCCTCATACGAACCTCCTTGGATTTGGATTCGTACTACATCCTCATCGCGCTCTCCTTACCTTCGCCGTCGTAGAATGCTCTATCGCTAGTCGAGTCGCCGCATGAAATCGGCGAACTCGTACTCTATTCGTCCGTCGGCGCGAACCTCGATTCCGGCGTGGCCGCGCGACGCAAGATCGCTCAAGACCTGCTCGGCCTCCGCGATCGACAGCGACGTTTCAAGCGCGACCAGGCTCGGAGTCACGACACCGCCGCGATCGCGCGCGATTTGAAGCACTTCGCGCTCCATCTGTTCGGGCCGCCGCTGGGTCTGTGCGACCTGCGCCCTGCGTTGCTGTCCTGCCGCAATTACGCGCCGGAAGCCGTCCATCATGGGGAGCAGTCCGGCGAACACCGCGGGGAAGATCCATATCCAGCTTCCGCCGCGCAGATAGAGTAAGCCGAATACCGCCGCGATTGCGAAGCCGGTTGTCACGGCCTCCCAGCCGCTGCGGTTCTTGCTCATGCCGACATGATAGTCAAAGAGCGAATCCCCGGCAATGGTCACTTCGCGATGATCCGGCAGTCTATGTGCTTTCGGGCACGCCGGACGGTCCGATAACCCGGTTCCTGCCGTCCGACTTCGCCGCGAACAGCGCCTCGTCGGCCGCGACGATGAGCGCGGTAGGATCGTCGGACGCATTCGCGGCGAGCGTCGTGTATCCGATGCTGATCGTGACCACGGGTGCGGCATCGCTCGCGTCGTGCTCGATTCCCAACCGCTCTACCGCGCGCCGCATCGACTCGAGCACCTCGCGAGCGCCCTCTGCGTCGACGCCGGGTAGAATCGACACGAACTCTTCGCCCCCGTAGCGCGCAGCGTAGTCTCCGGGCCGCCTGAGCGCCGCGCGCATCGCCTGCGCGACCTCGCGCAGGCACCGGTCGCCTTCGACGTGGCCGTACCGGTCGTTGTACGGCTTGAAGAAGTCGATATCGATCATCGCGACCGCCAGGTCGGTCTTGTCGCGGCGCGCTCGCGCGACTTCCTGCGGCAGCCGGTCTTCCAGACTGCGTCGGTTGGGCAGTCCGGTCAGCGCGTCTTCGAGCGACAGGTTGCGCAGTCGCGCCTCAAGGAGCATCGTATCGGTGATATCGAGCCCATGGCAGACCACGAGCGGGTCATCTCCGCTCTCCGTCGGGTCGTCGAGCCGCGCCAGGTGACACCGCCACGTCTTCTCCTGTTCGGTCTGCGACCTGACCCCGACCACCAGCGTAGCTTCACCGTTGGGCGAGTCGGCGGTGATCGCAAGGCTCGTCTTGATCTCCGGAGGATTCGTGAATGTGAGCGCGAGTAGATCGTCGAGCGACTGGCCGATGAGCGAACTCAAGCCGATCGCATCGCGCCACGCCTGATTTACCATCAGCAGCGTGTCATGGGTATCGACGAGCATCGTCGGGACCGGTGACGACTGGAGCGCCCGGCTGAATCGGCGGTCGGTTTGCACGATCCCTGTATGCAAGTCGTGGCCCTGGCGCCGGAGGTTCGCCCGGTTGACCGCGTTCGCTACGACCACCGGCAGCGTCCGGACAAACTCGTCGTGGGGCACGGTGCTTACTACGTCGAGCGCCCCGGCGCGCATCGCGGCGACCGCGATAGACAGATCGGGAGAAGTAGCAATCATCACGTACGCCGGCGTTCGCTCGGACTTCGATGCGCGTTGGATGAAACCGATTCCCGATCCATCCGGCACCGTGTCGCAAATCAGAATCAGATCGTACGATGTATCTTGCAGATCGGCTTCCGCCGCTGCAATCGTTCTTGCGGCAGTAGTGGTAACTCCTGATTCGCCAAGCACCGACGCGACCGTGTCGGCTCGCGCGGAGTCACCGTCAACGTAGAGAACTGATATCGATTGGTCCGATTCCACTCCGCGACTCCCGACCGGCACCGAACCCAGTCAAGGTAGCATACCGATCGGACCCCGCGCGGGCAACCGTGATCGGTCACGGCGGACTTCTCACAACGGACAGGAGCCTCTATCATGGGATGGCCGAGGAGGTCCGGATGGCTGACAGCGAAAAGCGTGGTGCGCAGGGGAGACGGCCGATCGTTGGCTGTCTGGTCGGAGACAAGTATCACGACGGCGACGCGATGCGTGAGACGCTCGGTGCGGTGTTCGACGCGATCGACGTGCAACCGGTGTTCTTCCCCGATCCGATGCGCGTTCCATGGGACGATCTGGATCAGTTTGCGGTGCTGTGCGTGGCCCGCTGTGGCTCCTTTCATGACGGCGACCCCGAGTGGAACACCGAAAAGCGCGAACAGCGGATCGAACGGTTCGTGCACCGTGGCGGGGGGCTCCTTGCGCTTCACGCCGGGCTTGCGAACTACGAGTGGGACCGACCCTACGTGCGAACGGTCAGAGGACGCTTTCTGTTCCACCCGGCCGAGCACCCCGAGTTCAGCGTGTCGCCGCGCAGGTCGGCGCGTAGCGACGGCGAGAACGTCGCCGCACCCTTCGAGCTTGCCGAGCTCACGATTCGCGACGAGATGTACTTTGTACGCGTCGATGTCGAACACACGACGGTGCTCATGGACGCGACGCATCCGCAGTACGGGCGCACCGCCGCTGCGTGGGCTCATCCGCACGGGCAGGGCAAGGTTGTCGCGTACACGCCCGGGCACACCGACGCGGTGTTGAAGAACGCGGGATTTCGTCGTACGGTGGGTTCCGCGGTCCGCTGGCTCTGCGCACGCTGAGCCGGTCCCACGCAATGATCAGGGGTACACAATGAAGAGGGTCAAACAGTCGATAGCGTGGTGGTGCTTCGTTCCGCGCGCGCTTACCGCCGAGCGGTTCGTGTCGGTTGTCGCGGAGGCGGGCTACGACGCGATCGAACTCGCGCCCAAGGACGAGTGGCAGCGGATCAGAGAGCACGGGCTGTCGATCGCGACCGGGAACGGTCACGCGTCGATAGAGAGCGGTCTCAATCGACGCGAGAACCACGACCGGATCGTAGACGAGATCCGCAGAAACCTGGACGACGCGGCCGCGCACGGCGTCGCGAACCTGATCTGCTTCAGCGGTAATCGCGACGGTCTTGCCGACGACGACGGTGCAGCCGTTACCGCGGAGGGACTCCACCGAATTGCGCCGTACGCCGAACAGGCAGGCGTGACGCTGATCCTGGAGCTTCTCAACAGCCGCGTCGACCACCGCGACTATCAGTGCGACCGGACCGAATGGGGCGCGAAGGTCGTAACACAGGTGGGCTCCGCGCGAGTGAAACTGCTCTACGATATCTACCACATGCAGATCATGGAGGGCGATATCATCCGTTCGATCGAAGCGCATCACGAACTGATCGGGCACTACCACACCGCCGGCAATCCGGGGCGTCACGAACTGGACGGCGAGCAGGAGATCAACTACCCACCGATCTTCCGCTGCATTGCGGCGACCGGGTACACCGGCTATATCGGTCACGAGTTCGTGCCGACCGGTGACGCGACGACCGCGATCAGGAAGACTGTTCAGATGTGCGGAGATTGCCTGTGAAGCTGCTGATGACCGGTGGAACCGGTGACGTCGGGACCGCCGCGGTGAAACGCCTTGCAGAGCAGGGGCACGACGTTCTGGTTATCGGGCGGACCGGAGGCGTGTCGATCCCGGGCGCGCGCTACGAGCAGTGCGACATCGCCGAATACGCCCGTTTGCGGGAGCTCGTCGAAGGGTGCGACGCGATCGTCCACCTTGCCGCGATCCGTGCGCCGATGCTTGCGCCCGCCGAAGAGGTGTTCCGAGTCAACTGCGCCGGCACCTTCAACGTCTACCGCGCGGCGGAGGAGTGCGGGATCACTCGCGTCGTATCGGCGAGCTCGATAAACGCGGTCGGCTACTTCTTCGGCGCCGTCGAGTGGGAGCTGTCGTACTTGCCGGTCGATGAGTCGCATCCGACGCATACGACCGACGCGTACTCCTACTCCAAGCAGGTCGATGAACTCACCGCGGACTACTACTGGCGGCGCAGCGGGATCTCCGGCGCGATGCTCCGACTGCCGGCCGTTCTGGTTCCTGACGACCGCTACGACGAGCGAATGACCGAGTACATCGGGTCGACCCGCGCGCGCGTGCTCGACATCGCATCGCTCTCCCCAGAGGCTCTCCGCGATTGGCGCGAATCGGCCGCAGCCGCGGTCAGGGAGCTACGCGCCGCGAAGGGAATGGAACAGCGCGACGGGCCGAAGCGCCGCGGCATCCCGGGTATGGAGCTTTTCGGTCAGAAGTACAACATGTTCACGGCCGTCGACGCGCGCGATTCGGCGCACGCGATCGAACTCGCGCTCACCGCCGACTACGCGGGTAGTCATCCGCTGTTCATAAACGATACGCACAATACCGCGGGGCTTCCGAGCGCGATGATCGCCGAGCTGTTCTACCCGAAGGTCGAGCTTCGCGATGCGGCGCTCGAGACCGAACGGTACGGGCCAACCGCATCGCTCGTGTCGATCGCGCGGGCGCGTGACCTCATTGGCTACGAGCCCGAGTATTCGATCGAGCGGTACTATCCGTAGGTCACGGGCCTTAGATTACGGGCCGTAGATGATGGGTGAGCCGGTCGGCGCTCTGATCGCGCCAGACCGGCGAAATGATGGGCCGAACTCTACTTGATCAGGAAGTCGTCGAGCGGTCTGTTCTGTTCGATCGCGGCGATGATCCAGCCAGGCTTGCGGCCGCGGCCCGACCACGTTGAACCAGAGACGGGGTCTTTGTACTTCGGCTGCGGGGCACTTGCCGAACGCGCAGCGGGTGCCGCCTTGCCGGCGCGCTTGCCGCGGCCGCCCTTCGCGGCGCCTTTGGTTGCGCCCTTCTGGATGTCCGCAACGGTGAGTCCGTACTCGTCCATCTTCGCGCGGATATCGGCGATTGCAGCCGCCACTTCCTTCTTGCGCGCCTCATCGGCCTGCCTCTGCAGCGTTGCGATCTGCCTCTGAATGTCCTTGTAACTCGGCATGGAAACTCCTCTGGTGAAGATGTAATACTATAAGCATTTAGAATACGCTATTGCTCCACGAATTGCAATCCTGTGAACGCACGGCTATAGTGGGTTCAAACGTCACTAACCGAGGCAATCATGAGACATCATCGCTCCCTGTTGTTGGTCATTGTGTGTTCCGTGATTGCGATGGTGATCGCCTCGTGCGCCGGGGATGTCTCTGGTACGCCCGCCGCGCCCAATCCCCGGGTCGTCGAAGGATTCACGTCGGGTGAGATCTCACGATGGTCGCCGATCCGGATCGCGTTCGCCGAGCCGGTCGGCGCCCGGGAACAGACCAGTACGATCGAAGCGGGTCGCGGAGCCGGTGATATCCTTTCCTTCACTCCTGCGATCGCCGGAAGCGCCCGATGGGTTGACGCGTGGACGCTCGAGTTTGCGCCCGACGCGCCGCTGCGTGCGGGGCAGCGCTATCGCGCGGCGTACCGTCCGTCGGAGGCGCTCAAGCCGGTTACCGAACCGTTCGAGTTTGATTTCCTGGTCGTTCCCGACTCGGTTGATCTGGAGCCCGCGGGGCTCAGGATTGTCGACGCGCGCAATCCTCGTGTGATGGAGTTTCACGGTGTTCTGACGTTTGCCGATTCGACGACTATCGAAACGGCGCGCGCGGGGATCAGCGTGAAGCACCACGGTGCCCAGGTTGCTTTTGTGATCGATCCGGGCCCGACGCCGGCGGTGTACCGGATACGCGTACCCGGGATCATCCGGCAGGAACGCGAATCGCGCATGGAGATCGCGTGGCGTTACGGTCGCGATGCGGCGACGCGAGGGTCGCACGCGATCGCCATACCCCCGACCGACGAGTTCGATCTGATCGGCGTACGGATCGTCAGTGACGGTGACCGCCACGTCGAACTGAGCTTCAGCCAGCCGCTCGACGAGTCGCAGAACCCCGCCGGTCTTTTCCAGGTCGACGGAGTGGAGGTATCGGCGGCGGTTCGCAGCAACCAGGTGCGTCTCTACGCGCCGGCCGGGTGGCCGCAGGTCGCCTCCGTCGTGGTCAACTCCGCGGTCAGAAGCGCGGTCGGTCAGGTACTCGCGCAGCGGGTCGTGCGCCCGGTTGCGTTCCCGACGGAGAAACCGCGCGTGCGGTTTGTTGGCGGAGGTGTGATCGTGCCGACGAGTCAGGGGACAACGGTTGCGATTGAAACGATGAACCTGAACGCGATCATGGTCGAAGCGATTCAGATCCATGGCTCAAACGTGCATCAGTTCCTCCAGGTGAACAGACTCGACGGCGACCGCGAGCTGCACCGCGTTGGTGAGGTCGTCTGGCGCGACATCGTCGACCTGGAATGGAGCGACGCGAACGTCGACCGCTGGGTTCGCTACGGACTGGACCTGTCGCCGCTGGTCGCGCGCGACCCAGCCGGACTCTACCAGCTGCGGATCACGTTCAGGCAGCCTCACGTGCAGTTCCCATGCGCCGTTGCGTCGGCCGATCCGGTGACGTTCGCGACCGCTTCCGGCCCGCAGGCCGACGCGAGCTTCTGGGACTTCGCGACCGAATACCCGCCGTGGGAGTACCGCCCGCATCGGACCGATCCGTGCCATCCCGCGTATTACATGCAGTGGTTCGATCATTCGATCACGGTCACGCGCAACGTGATGGTCAGCAATATCGGCCTGCTCGCGAAGTCGGGTCAGGACGGGCGGCTGATCGTCGCGGCGAGCGATTTGCGGACGACCGAACCGCTTCGCGGTGTATCGCTCGAGCTGTTCAACTTCGAGCGCCGGTCGCTCGGTCGCACGGTGTCGGACGCCAATGGAATCGCCGCGTTCGACACCGCTCGGGCAACTCCGTTCTTCCTTCTGGCCGCCGGATCCGGGCAATTCGGGTATCTGAAACTGGACGCGGCGAGCGCGCTCAACGTCAGTCAGTTCCAGACCGCCGGCGCGGGGATCGAAGGCGGTATCCAGGGGATGCTCTTCGGCGAACGCGGCGTCTGGCGGCCCGGTGACGACATCTACCTAACGTTTATCCTGCACGATATCGACCGGACCATTCCCACCGACCATCCGGTGCGGTTTGAGATTCACGACCCGCGCGGGCGACTCGTCGATTCGGCGACGCTACAATCGGGGCTCAACGGGATGTACAGCTACGTGACCCGTACCGCGCCCGATGCGATGACCGGCACGTATACCGCTCGTGCGATCCTGGGCGGCAGGAGTTTCACTACAGCGTTGCGCGTCGAATCGGTGGTGCCAAACCGGCTGCGCATCGCGCTCGATTTTGACGGCGATCCCGAGTATCTCACGAGCGGTCGCATCGGCGGGACCGTCTGGGCGCAGTGGCTTCACGGCGCGACCGCGCCGGGACTCGACGCGGACATCCGCGCGAACTTCTCTGCGACGGAGACGGTGTTTGCCGGTTACGAAGGCTACACGTTCGACGATCCGGCGCGCGATTTCTACGCGGAACAGCAGGAGCTGTTTGACGGGTCTCTAGATGAGGAGGGCAAGGCACGGTTCAGCAGCATCGTGAACGTCGCAGGTGCTCCGGGACTCCTTCGCGCCGATTTCACGACGCGCGTGTTCGAACGCGGTGGCGGATTTTCCACCGAGTACCGCTCGATTCCGTTCCACGCGTACGAGCAGTACGTGGGCGTTCGCACGCCGCGTGGCGACGAGGCGCGCGGGATGCTCCTGACCGACACCGACCACGCGGTCGACATCGTGCTGGTCGATACCGATGGCGTCCCGGTCAGGTCGGGGCGCGTCACCGCGGAGATCTACAAGGTCAACTGGCGATGGTGGTGGGAGACCGATCCCGACAACCTTGCCGCGTACGTCGCGAGCAGCAGTCTTGCGCCGATCGCGTCGGGACAGGTCCAGGTCCGTGACGGACGCGGCTCGTGGCGCTTTCGCATCGACTACCCCGACTGGGGTCGCTACCTGGTGCGCGTGACCGACGCGTACGGAGGGCACAGCGCGGGCCGGATCGTCTATGTCGACTGGCCAGGCTGGGCCGGGCGTGCGCTCGACGAAGGGGCCGCCGGCGCGACTATGTTGGTGCTGCAGCCCGAGCGTTCTTCGTACCGGGTCGGGGAGATGATATCGGTGCAACTGCCGGTCAGCGACCAGGGACGGGGCCTTGTCACCGTCGAGTCGCGCGGCAGGGTCCTGCAGAGCGACTGGATTCTTGGCAGCGGGCCGCAGACGCGGTACCAGTTCACAGCCACGGCCGACATGGCGCCGAATGTCTACGTCCACGTGACCTATCTGCAACCGCATCTTCAGACCGCGAACGATCTGCCGATCCGCACGTACGGAGTGGTTCCGATCGACGTTATCGACCCCGACACGCGCATCGAGCCGGTCATCCGGACGCACGCGCGATACCGGCCGGGAGAGACGGTCGCGATCGATGTGAGCGAGGCGTCGCGCAACGCGATGACGTACACGGTTGCGATCGTCGATGAGGGGCTCCTGGGCCTCACGCGGCACCGCACCCCGAATCCATGGGCGCACTTCTACCAGCGACTCGCGAGCAGCGTGTCCAGCTGGGACCTCTACAACTACGTCGCGAGCGCGTTTGCCGGCAGGCTCGATACAATGCTCGCGATCGGAGGCGGCGACGCGGGCTCCGATGACGCAGAGCGCGACCGCAACCGCTTTGATCCGGTTGTCATCGTGATCCCGCCGACCGAGCTCGGCGCGGGTCAGACCAACCGGCACCAGATCACGATCCCGAACTACATCGGCGCCGTCCGTGTGATGGTGGTCGCGTCGTCCGACAGCGGGACCGGTCGCGCGTACGGCGTCGCCGAAACCGAGGTGCCGGTGAGTCAGGAAGTGATGGTGCTCGGGACGCTGCCGCGGGTGCTCGGTGTCGACGAACGGATCGTCGCCCCGGTGACCGTCTTCGCGCACGACGAAGGGCCGGGTAGCGTACTGGTTTCCATCGACGTCGACGGATCGATCGAGGTAATCGGAAGCCGTACCGCGACTCTGCGGTTTGACGCACCCGGCGAACAGCTTCACCGTTTTGCGCTGCGTACCGATGCCGCGACCGGGTCGGGTACCGTGCGATTCACCGCGCGCCGAGGTTCGGTGACCGCGGTGCACGAGGTGCAGATCGCGGTCCGGGCGTCAGGATCGACGGTGGCGACCGTCACCCCGGTGCCGCTTCGAGCGAATCAGCGCACTACCGTCCCGGTACCGATCGTCGGAGTCGACGGCACGAACGTCGTTTCTCTTGAGATCGCCCGGATCCCGCCGATCGATCTGTCGCGACGCCTTGGGTTCCTGCTGCAGTACCCGCACGGGTGCATCGAGCAGACGACGTCGGCCGCGTTTCCGCAGCTCTATCTTGACCGGCTGCACGACCTGTCGGCATCGGATAGAGAACGGTCGCGCACGAACATCGTGCACGCGATCGAGCGAATCGGGCTGTTCGAGACGCCGTCGGGGGGGCTGAGCTACTGGCCCGGCCAGAGCGTGGCCGACGACTGGTCCACAACGTACGCCGGGCACTTCATGCTCGAGGCGCAACGGCGCGGGTATGCGGTGAATGAATCGCTGCTCTCCCGGTGGACCGACTATCAGCTCGAACGCGCGAACGCGTGGTACGCGACCGAGTTCGACTCGGTGCTCACGCAGTCGTACCGGCTCTACACGCTCGCCCTCGCGCGTCGCCCCGCGTTCGCCGCGATGAACCGTCTGCGCGAGATCCCCGGTCTTCCGGCCGTTGTACGCTGGCGACTTGCGTCGACGTACGCGCTTGCGGGTAACAGTGCGACGGCGATGCAGATCATCCGCGGCGTGTCGGTTGACGTTGGCGCGTACGAAGAACCGGGACGAACCTACGGCGGTGAGATTCGCGACCTGTCGATGATCCTGGAGGCGCTCGTCGAGCTTGGCGATTCGCGCGCGGGCGATGTCGCACGCGACATCTCGGATGCGCTGACATCGGACATCGGGATGAGCACGCAGACCTCCGCGTACGCGCTGCTCGCGATGGCGAAGTTCGCGCACGCCGCTGATCCGGTCGCCGGACTCGACGTGTCGTGGTCGTGGAACGGCTCACCGGCAGAACGGGTCCGATCCGACCGCCCGATGGTCGTGATCGACCTGCCGGTCGAAGCGCGCGGGCAATCGACGCTCGTCCTGCAGAACCACACGTCGGGCCAGCTCTTTCCCCGACTCATCGTGAGCGGCACCCCACAGCAGGGCAGTGAGACCGCGGTTGAGTCGGGCCTCCGGCTGAACGTGACGTACTCGGTCGACGGCGGCAGGTCTCCGGTGGATCGGCTCGCGATCGGTACCGACGTGGAGATCGCGGTGCAGGTCACCAACCTGAGTCGCACGCGCAACTACACCGAACTCGTACTGGTGCACGTCGTTCCGGCCGGGTGGGAAATCAGCAACGATCGGCTCGCCGGTGCGCAGTTCACCGAGCCGTTCACGTACCGTGACGTGCGCGACGACCGCGTGTTCACCTACTTCGATCTGGACGCCAGGCGAAGCGCGACGTTCCGGATCACCGCGACCGCGGCGTACGAGGGCGAGTTCTACCTGCCGATGGTCCTTGCCGAGTCGATGTACGACCCGGGGGTCGTCGCGGTGGAGCCCGGGTTCCGCGTGGAGGTGGTT
>RECL01000233.1 GCA_007694025.1 Spirochaetaceae bacterium | reverse complement strand
ACACACATTATAGTAACATCATGAAGCAACCTACCGAGGAAGAGCTGGTTCTGAACCTTGTGGGGGAGATGCGTCGGGGGACCCTGGTGGTGGTGGTGCTCTTCTCGAGCGACAAGCCGGAATACGGTTACTCGCTGGTCGAGGAGCTCGCCGCGCGCGGCGTGGTCATCGAACAGAACACGCTCTACCCGCTGTTGCGAAGGCTCGAGGGGCAGGGGCTGCTGACGAGCACGTGGGACACGTCGAGCGCGCGGCCGCGGAAGTACTACGCGCTGAGCGACATGGGGCGCCGCGTTCGTGAGCGACTGCTTGTCGAGTGGCGGGAACTGAGCCGAGTGATGGAATCGATCGCAGAGGAGGCGAATCATGAAGATCGTTGAGCAGTACATCCACGAGACTGGCCGGCGAATGCCGGCGAAGGGCAGGACGGAAACGATGGAGGAGCTGCGTTCGCTCCTTCTGGACGAGATGGAGAAGCGGTTCGGTCCTGAGCCGACCGAGGAACAGGCGAAAGAGGTACTCGCCGGTTTTGGGCCACCGGCCGACGTTGCGAAGCGGTACGGGGGCGATGTGCAGGTCATCGCACCGGCGCTCGCCGATCTCTACTTCCTGATCCTCAAGATCATCCTGGGCGCGATGGCGGTGGCGTTCACCACGGTCTTCGTCGTCGAAGCCGCGACCGGTGCGATCGGTGAGGCGGAGTTCTGGGGTGCGCTCGTTCAGGTGCCGTTCCGGATCGCGGGTGGATTCTTCTCGGGAGCCGGGGTAGTCTCGCTCATCTTCATCGCGATCACGCGCACCGCGTGGAGCTCGGGCGCCCGGCTCGACGACGACTGGACCCCCGACGAGCTCGAGAGCGTGGTCATCGAACCGCAGAGCGAGTCGACCTGGAGCCGCGTGCTGTCGATCGTCTTCGGCGTTGGGGCGATCGTACTCCTGAACGTGTACCCCGAGGTCGTTACTCTCGCGGAGAATGCGTTCCTGCGAAGCACGCTGACGCTCGGTCACCGGCTTTCGATCGAGGTATTCCGGTCGTACGTGGTCGTGCTCAGCATCGTCATGGCGTTTGAGGTGATCCACCACGCGGTATCGCTTCGCCTGGGTGACCACGACCCGCGGCTCCGCCTGGCGCGAACCGGGATAACACTCGCCACGATCGTGCTCACCGCGATCATGCTCGCCGACATGCGGCTCTATACCGACTACACGAGCCTGAACGGGTTCAGGTTGATCGTACTCATCGCGCTGGTAGGCCACATCATCGGCCTGATCGGTGAGGTCGTGGAATACGCGAAGGTGAAGGCGCTCGCAGTGCGGATGGGATGAGCCCGGCCCGGCCGTGGCGCACGGCCGGCACGCAGCGTTCACTTAGATGGCTGATGAGGCTGCACGTCACCGAATGATGGATCCCTGCCACAACCGGTTCAGGAACTGCCGCACCGGGAGAACCTCGGTCTCTCCGGACATCGTGGTCCGTGCGCCGCGGAAGACGCCGTAGCACTTCAACGCAGCCGGCGAGAGGGCATCCCGCAATCCAGACAGTCCGCGGCCGTACCGACCGAGCCAGTCGGTTGTCGACTTCATCTCAATGCCGACAAATCCCTCGCGGGTTTCGCACACGAAGTCTACCTCGGTTCCGTCGTAGGTTCGCCAGTAGTGTGGCTGGTAGCGGAGCCCCGAATACGAGAGGTACGCGCGGACCTCGTTGAACAGCATCGCCTCGAAGAGTGGGCCGGTTTCCTCCGCGGTCGGCGGGTAGGCGATTCGGCCGGAGAGCACGCGGGCAACGCCGGTGTCGAAAAGGTAGAACTTGGACTGCAAGTAATGGCGGGTACCGTGCTTGAGTTTCCAGGCGGGGACCCAGTAACCGATGAGCGTGTCGACCAGGATATCAAAGTACGTTTGAACGGTCGTTCGGGCGACCGCAGCTTCCCGGGAGATGTTGGTCATGTTGGTGATCTGGCCGTTCTGCCGTGCAGCAACCTCCAGGAACCGTGAGAACGCGCCCACGTTCCGGGTCAGCGCCTCGGCCCGGATCTCCTCATTTAGATAGGTCATGGCGTACGCCGAGAGAAACCCCTGGGCGTCGGTCCCCGCTACCGCCAGGGGAAGACTCCCGCGGACGAGTACCTCGCTGGGGTCGAAATCCCCACCGAGCTCGGCTGAGGTGAGAGGGAACATCTCGGTTACGATCGCCCTGCCGGCGAGGAGGTTGGTCCCACTCCGCTTGAGCTTGCGAGCGCTCGAGCCGCAGAGCACGAACCGCAGGTGCTCCGACTCGATCAGATTGTGTACCTCGTCCAGAAGCGCTGGTACCTTCTGGACCTCGTCGATCACGACCCAGCTGTCCGCGGGCAGGGTGCGCAGTTCGTCGTAGAGAGCGTGCGGATCTCGCTCGAGCCGGAGCGCCTCACGAGTGTCAAGAAGGTTATAGGTCACGGCGCCCGGGAAGTGCTCGCGGATCCATGTCGACTTCCCGGTTCCGCGCGGACCGAACAGAAAGATCGAACTCTCGGGCGGTCGCAGTAATCGAGCATACATACCCGGCATTATTGCGCGAAAATTGCCAACTTACAAGACGTTTTTCGGGACCGACGTTGGCGGTCCCGCTCCACAGTCTCGCCGCACCGGTCGGTGTCGGCGCGCTATCGGTCGGCGGTGAGTTCCTCGGGTCTGAAGCCCGCCACGGGGCCGCGGTACGGGAGGCCGCGTCCGGGCCGGTGCGGGCGACGCATATAGATGACGGCCTGGACCGGGCAGTAGTTGTAGCAGCGGACGCAGAGGACGCACGTACCGCTGGAGTCGATGCCGTCGGGAGTCATCGTCAGGTTGCCGGACGGGCAGATCCGGACACAGCGTCCGCAGCGCGTGCAGATCTCCGCGTCGATCGTGATGTCGTTTCGAAGGCGTGGGAACCACCGGCGGAATGGGCGCCGCTGCATCGCGCCGAGCACGGCGGAGAACCACCCGCGGCCCTGGCCGAATGGTCGTCCGTTGACGACCGCGTGGGCGAAGCGGTCGATCTTGCGCGCGGTCTTCTGAAGTCGCCGCGTGTGTGAGCCAGGATCCGCCGACCAGGCGAGCGGCGAGACGGTTACGCTGATGTTATTCGGCATACGAAGATGCACCGACCAGCCGATTACCCAGCCTCGCGCGGCGAGCTCCCGCTCGTAGACCCGTGCGCCATCGCCGGAGAAAAGGAGCTGCGTGCAGAAGGTGAACACGCGCCTACCCTCGGCATGAGGGAGCGTGGTATCGATGAACTCCTTCATTGGCTCGGGAAGGTCGGAACCGTAGACCGGCCAGCCGAGCCCGACCAGATCGGCTCCGGCTACAAGCCGGGCGGCAGCGTCGGCATCGGTCCGCTCTATGCTCTCCACGCGCGTCGGCACCCCGAGCGCGTCGAGCGACGTGGCGATGCGCCGTGCGCACCACCACGTGTTTCCGGTACCCGAGAAGCAGAAGATCACGGCGGTCATGGATCACTATATAGCGCACCCCTAGCTCATGGACAGCGGCGTGACGGTGTGACGGCCGGCGCCGTCCCGTGAGCGAGCCGCGAGCGTTTCCCGCACCAGCGCGAAAGAACCGCCGGCACATGACTCCGCCTCGACCTCCGGCGATTGCACTCCGAACCAGGCGCGCGTATCCTGTCTCCCATGAGTACCAACACGCGCGCACACTCGCGATTCACCCGAACCGGGGTGACTCTTCTCCTGGTAGCAGTTGTCATCGTCGTCGCAGGTTGCGCGACTACCACAACCGAGCGCCTTGGGCTCCCGCCGCTCGAAACGGTGGACGAGGTGGACCTGGCGCGTTACCTGGGCGGTTGGTACGAGATTGCGAGTTACCCGCAGTTCTTTCAGAGACGATGCACCGGGACGACGGCTACCTACCGGCTACGCGATGACGGACTGATCGAGGTCCTGAACCGATGCTACCGGGACTCGCTCGACGGGCGACTCGTGGAAGCACGCGGTCGTGCACGCGTGCCCGATACCGCTCGGAGCGCCAAGCTCGAGGTGTCGTTCTTCGGGCCGTTCTGGGGCGACTACTGGGTCATCGATCTGGGCGATGACTACGAGTACGCGGTGGTGGGAGGTCCCAGCCGGGATTACCTCTGGATTCTGAGCCGCACGCCGACCATCGAAGAGAGCGTCTACCAGGGGATCCTCGACCGACTGCGGGCCAACGGCTACACCCTGGAGGAGCTGCAGAAGTCCGTGCAGCCGCAAGACGCACCCACGCTCGGTCCGCCCGGCGATACGTGAGACCGGTCGGCTCAGTCGCGGAGGATCGATATCTGAGACCGTTTTGTGGGCCCTGAGGTCGAAAACATCTCCGGTATGGAAAAGACACTCTCAAGGAACATTCCCGCCGCCCCGTAGGATACGGCGTGCCGACTCAGAGATGAGAACTCAATCGCGCACACGACCTCATTCGGGTACGACCAGTTTCGCTGGATTTCCCCGCGAAGCATCGGTAGCAGATCGTCGCGGTACTCGATGATCTCCCCACCGAAGACCACGGCCGTCAGGTTCAGTGAGTTCACCAGGAACGCGAGATGCGCGCAGAGCTCCTGGAGAGCCTTCTCCATGACACTCTTGTCGCTCTTGATCCGTGAGGCCTCTTCGTTTGTGATCGACAGCTGGCCTTCGTTTCCAGGTTTCCACAGGATGCTCTGAAACTCGCCGGCGGAGTACGCGGCGCCGTGGTACACCGTCCCGTTCAGCACCAGCCCAAGGCCGATCGCGATGCCCCAGTAGAGATCGGTCTGTGCCTCACCAGCGCGAAACTCTCCCAGGACGAAGAGAAAGTTGTTGTGCCGTGAGGTCTTCCTGAACGCCAGCTCTCCCCAGCAGCAGCAGTTGGCGTCGTTCTCCACGATCACCGGGACCGGGACGTCGTCGCGTATATCGTCAATGAAGCGTACCGGTGTCGTTATGTTCAGCGGGTTCGATTGCACTATCGAGCCGCTATGCTGGTCCACCACTCCGGCGACACCCACGCCGACTCCGATGAGCGGGACGCGGCACGCTGCGATCGGATCCTTCAGGCGCGCCATGATCTCACGAAACGCAGTGGCGACGTCCTTTCCACCCATCGACAGCCGATCGGACCAGGTGCCGACGATCTCACCCCGAAGGTTGATGGCTACCGCGTCGAAGAAATCGGTCTGAATCTCCAGGCCAAGGATGATCCCGTACTCTTTGTTGATCTCCACCGGGACCGACCTGCGGCCCACACCGTCGTTCGTCGGTCGGTCTTCCCTCTCCAGGACGATCCCTTGGTCCAGGAGCATCGTCACAATCCGACTGACCGTGGACTTGACCAGCCCGAGCTCGCTGGCTATAGCACCCCGGGTGGTGCCGTCGCTCAACCAGATCTTCTGAAGAACCCGCGTTGCGTTGACTTCGCTGACTTTGTTGAGCTGCATCCTGCAAACCACCCGCTGACGGTCACGATCTGGCCGTGCCGCTCCAGACGATACCACCGATCACAGCGGCTGGAAAGAGAGACGGTCGATCGCAAGAGCGCGCGAACGGAGAGATTGTTTTGTTCGCGAACAAAACAATTGACGGAGACGCACCAATGGCTTAGGCTCGTGACATGAAGCGTGATACTCAGCCGTCGATGGGCCTGCAGGTCAAGGAAGCACCGCCGCGTACGCCGCGCGGTTCGGTGGTGAATCGTGGGACGGACCAGTTCTACCGAATCGATGACTACTCGGCGATGCCTCCTTTTCTTGTGTCGCTCACGAGTCCGTCCGATCACTGGATGTTCCTGTCGACGACCGGCGGCATCACCGCGGGTCGCAGGAACGCCGATCACGCGATCTTCCCGTACGGGACCGGGGATCGAGTCGAAGACAGCGCGACGACGACCGGAGCGATCACGATCGTTCTTGTGAAACAGGGCGATGTCCACCTGCGCTGGGAGCCGTTCGCCGTTGCGCTGGACGGCATCTACAGCGTTCGACGGAGCGTCGAAAAGAACGCGACCGGGAATATCATCACCTTTGAGGAGCACAACGCCGATCTTGGGCTGACCTTCCGCCAGACATGGACGAACAGCCCGGAGTACGGGATCGTACGCCGATGCAGCCTGCACGCCGACCAGTCGCGGGTCAGCGACGTCATCGTGCTCGACGGTATTCGAAACACGCTTCCGGCGCTGACCCCGGCTGGGTTTCAGGCGGCCTTCAGCAATCTGCTCGACGCGTACAAGCGAAACGAACTGCTTCCGGAATCGAATCTGGGGGTGTTTGGCCTTTCTGCGGTCCCGACCGACGCGGCCGAGCCGAGCGAAGCGCTCGCGGCGACCACCTGGTGGCACCAGGGGCTGGTTCCGGAGGCGATTCTGTTGAGTACCGAGCAACTCGACCGGTTTCGACAGACCGGTGCGGTGACCACCGAGCACGACGTCAAGGGACGACGCGGCGCGTACATCGTCGTTTCGCGGCTGACGGTAGGTGACGGAGTCGAACCCGAGTGGCTCTTCTGTGGCGAGGTGGACCAACAGCACACCGACATCGTTGCGCTCGACCGGGAAGTGCGCGAACCGGGGGGCGCGGTTTCAGCACGGGTGATAGAGAGCATCGCGAAGGCGACGTCGCGGCTGTGGGAGATCCTCTCCCGAAACGATGGAGTCCAGCAGACGGGCAATCCGATGACCCGACTCCACCATGCGGCGAATGTCACGTATAACGTGATGCGCGGCGGCTACTTCGCGTACGACTATGCCGTTCCAGCGGAGGACTTTCGACGGTTCGCCTCCAGTCGGAACCGTCCGGTTACCGAAGCACACGCCGACTTCTTCGCATCGCTGTCGGGAATGGTGCGGGTCGACGAGCTGCGACGGCGAGCCGACGCGCTCGACAGCCCGGATGTGAGCAGGATAGCTCGCGAGTATCTGCCGCTGACGTTCAGCCGTCGCCACGGCGACCCGAGCCGACCTTGGAACGCCTTCTCCATCGAGAGTGAAGGTCCCGATGGAAAGCCGCGCCTGGCGTATCAGGGAAACTGGCGCGACATCTTCCAGAACTGGGAGGCGCTCCTGCTCTCCTCTCCGGCCTACACCGAGAACGTCATATCGAAGTTCCTCAACGCGACCACGATCGACGGGTACAATCCGTACCGGATCACGAACGAGGGCATCGACTGGGAGCGACCCGATCCCGATGCGCCATGGGCGAATATCGGCTACTGGGGCGACCACCAGATCATCTACCTGTTGAAGCTGCTCGAGCTCTCAGAAGGGTACCACCCTGGAGCGATGAAGGAGCTGTTGGCACGGCGGATGTTCTCTTTTGCCGACGTCCCCTACGTCATCGCATCGTTCGACCGCATGCTGCAGAATCCGTACAACACTATTTCGTTCGATG
This sequence comes from Spirochaetaceae bacterium, assembly GCA_007694025.1. Lineage (GTDB taxonomy): Bacteria > Spirochaetota > Spirochaetia > DSM-27196 > SLST01 > SLST01. The sequence continues at coordinate 5,601 of RECL01000233.1, read as the reverse complement.
CAGATCGAGACAGAGCCGCGACGCAACGATGCGAGCGCGAAGGAAGCGACGGGAAGCTCCTTCACGCATCCGACGGCTCGGTCGTTCATGTGACGATGATAGAGAAGCTCCTGCTGATCGCGCTTGCGAAGGCGTCGAACTTCGTTCCGGATGGGGGCATCTGGATGAACACGCAGCGGCCGGAGTGGAACGACGCGAACAATGCGCTCGTCGGAAAGGGCGTCTCGGTGGTGACTACGGCGTACCTGCACCGCTACGCCACCTTCGTGCTCGGGCTCCTTGCGCAGTACGACGAGTCGGACATTCGGGTTCTGGAGGAAACCGCCACTTGGACCGAAGACCTGCTGGATGTACTCCGCTCGGCCGATTCCGGTCCGGAAAAGGAGTGGAGTCCCGCGTCGCGACTCGACTTCATGCGCCGGTGCGGGAACGCCGCGGGAGCCTTCCGGGAGCGGGTATCGGGGGCGGCGCCCGGACGGACGACCGACGTACGTGTCGCAACGCTGAAGGAGTTGTTCGAAGTGATCAAACGACTCACCGCGGACACCGTGGAGCGCAACCGGTGCTCCGATGAGTTGTACCACTCCTATAACACGATATCGATCGAACGCGACGAACGTGGCGACGTCGCCGGTATCGCGATCCTCCCCCTCTACCCGATGCTTGAGGGTCAGGTTGCTGCGATATCTTCGGCCGCGGTCGATCCCGAGCAGTCGGCACGCACGCTCGAAGCGCTTCGCTCGAGCACGCTGTACCGCGACGACCAGTGTTCGTATATGCTCTACCCCAATCGGGAGCTTCGCGGCTTCATGGATCGCAACGTCATCGATCCACGCAGAGTCGGACAGAGCGGGGCGATCGGGAAGCTCCTGACCGATCCCGAACAGACGCTCGTGAGCCAGGACGTGGAAGGCGGAATCCACTTCAACCCGCTCTTTCGAAACGCAACGCTTCTGGAGCACGCCTGCCGCGACTACGCCGGCACGCAGTCAGAGCCCCGGCTCACCGACGCCGATATCAGGGAGTTGCTCGACCTTTACGAGCACACCTTCGAGCACCAGTACTTCACGGGTCGTTCGGGGACGTTCTACGGGTACGAGGGACTGGGCAGCATCTACTGGCACATGGTCTCCAAACTCCTGTTGGCGACGCAGGAGAACGCGCTTCGTGCGCATCAGTCGGGCGACGATCGGCTCGCGCAGAAGCTGCGGTCTCGTTACTTCGATGTTCGATCCGGGATCGGGTTCAACAAGGAGCCGGCAGAGTACGGCGCGTTCCCGACCGACCCGTACTCGCATACCCCGTACGGTGGCGGGGCGAAGCAGCCTGGAATGACCGGTCAGGTGAAGGAAGAGATCATCACTCGCTTCGCGGAGCTCGGGCTCATCGTCTCAGACGGTCAGATGGTGTTCGATCGCTTCCTGGTGGAGGAGAGCGAGTTCCTGTCGCAGCCGAGCCAATTGGTCTACGTCGACGTGCACGGGAACTCCCGCACGATCGACCTGGACGCCGGGTCGTTCGCGTTCACGTTCTGCCAGACTCCGATCATCGTCTCACGCGGGGGAGCGGCCGCATCGATCGCTCTCCACCGAGGCCAGGGTCAGACGGAGACGATCGACTCGCTCCGTTGTCCAGCGGCGGCAAGCCGCGAGGTGTTCGACAAGAGCGGAGCGATCACCCGGATCGACGTCACGTTCGAGTGATGCCAGGCAGGTTGGGCCGCGGTACGACCGGTCGTCCGACTAAAAGCTGATCGAGTATGGGCCGAGGGCTTGTGTTTCGACAAACTGCCGGGCGTGGTACACTCGTGATAGAATTGCCGGGGAGGCAGACTATGGACACGCTCGAACGTATCGCGCTCGACCCCGCGGTCATGGGTGGTCGCCCTTGCATACGGGGTACCCGAGTCACCGTCGGGACGATAGTTGGCCTTTTTGCGACCGGGCACGAGCGCAAGGAGATCATCGAACTCTATCCCTACATCTCGTCCGACGATATCTCCGCTGCGCTCTCATACGCGGCCTGGCGCCTTGAGGAACACGAGGTGGACGTCGCCGTCGGATGAGAATCCTCAACGAACTCGGGCTCGGATTCTCCCCATACAGCGGTCTGGAAGCGCCCTGTGAGCGCACGCCCGTCTTGCGGGTAATCTGGGCATACCAATCGCAGTGGGTGAGTCGATCAGGACGCGCCACGAGTACCTGCCCTGGCTTGAGCAGAGAGCGGCTGACATCCTGCAGCCCGACATCGGGCGCTCGGGAATATCCGAGGCGATGGCACTGGCGTCGATCCCGAACCTCTACATGCTGGAGTACCAGCCGCCGACGCTCGGCCTGGCCAACAAGCTCCTGGACACCCCGATCGAGCTGCACGACGGCTGCTACCGGATCCCGGATGGCAACGGTCTTGGTGTCCGTATCTCCGAGCGCCGGATCCGCGACCTGCAAGCGTAGACAGGGCGGCAGCGACCGCGCGGCGGCCTTTCCTCCGCCTGCGATCGGCCGTACCCTCTTTCGTGGAGGCCGCCGGTGCTGAACCTGTCGTTGCGGGAGATCGCGATCATCATCCCCGTCATTCTGGTGTCGCTGACCGTGCACGAGCTCGCGCACGCGGCGACGTCGCTCGCTTTGGGCGACGATACCGCAAAGCTCGACGGGCGGGTCACGCTCAATCCGCTGCGGCACGTCGACCCGTTCGGCTTCCTGATGATCGTCGTCGCGGGGTTCGGGTGGGCGAAGCCGGTGCGCTTCGACCGATCGAAGCTCCGTAGCCCCGAGCGCGATGAGATCCTCATCGCGTTCGCCGGGCCGTTGTCGAACCTGCTCCTTGCGGTGGTCGGGGTGATCGCGATCCGCATCGTGCTATGGAACCGAGGCTTCGCCGAGTCGACCTCCGCGACGCTCGTGCTGGACGTCCTGTTCGCGTTCTGCTCGATCAACGTCGCGCTCGCGGTGTTCAACTCGCTGCCGATCCCGCCTCTGGACGGGTCACACGCGATCACGACGCTCCTGGCCCGCCGCAACCCGGCAGCCGCCGCGGCGTTCGCAAAGTACGGGCTCCTGCTCCTGATCGGCGCGATCCTCATCGACCGCGTCGCGGGCATCAACCTCCTCCCGATCGCCAGGCTCACCCGAGCGATCCTGGGCGCAATGCTCAGCGCCGTGGGGGTGTAGACGACGGCGGGGTCGACGCGCCGTCGACTCAGGGCACTATGTCCCGGGTGCAAGCTCGAACCGACGTTTCAGTTTGTCCCCCCACTCATGGCGCAGCTCTCCGTCGTACTGGAGCATCCCAACCACAACACCGGGAGCGACTTGGAGCTCCTCGGCGAACTCTGCGATCTCATCGGGATAGAACGAGCCGCGCGAGACGAAGTCGGCGTAGCGCTTGCGAGGCACCAGGTGATCGCGCGCGAAGCGGTTCGCCTCCTGCTCCGCTTGCGACTCGTCGGCGCCCGGCTCGTCGACGAAGACCTCCTTCTTCGCGTGGAGCAGCACGTGGGCCAGCTCGTGAAGGAGCGTGAACCAGAAGTGGTCGTCGCTCTTATGCCGAAGGCTCTGTGCCACCATCGCCTTCGTCGGCGAGAGCCAACGCGTGGCGCCGCTCACGCGGGCGCCCTTCACGTCCGGCACGAACACGAGCGCCACTCCAGCCGAGGCGCACAGCTGACGAACTCGCGGCGCGAAGACCTCGGGCTCTTCGCGGGTGAGCGTCCGGATCTCATCGATCGCCGTTCTGAGCCTACCGGCATCGTAAGGCTCGGTTATGGCGCGAGCGGCCTGTTCCTCGGCAAGGCGAAGCCACGTTGCCAGCGAAAATCGAGACACCGCAAGCGATTGAGACTTCCGGTACGCAGCAGCCGGTCTGCCGTACATCTGCTCCCACGCCTGCGGCGTCGACACCTGAAAGAAGGACAGCAGCGACCGAACCCAGTCGCCCTTCGCGTCCCTTCGACCGATAACGCCGTGCTTCCTCAGATCGGCAAGTGGAAACTGCGCGGCCCACTCGCCCCACGATTTCAGGCGGGACTCTTCCTGTTCGCGCGCCATGTGAAGCTGGTAGGAGGCAACCAGGTTCATCCAGATACCGGCCGAGATGCCAAGAACGGTCTCGAACTGGAGTGCGACTTCAGACGAAAACGTGTTGTGGCCGTTGATGATCTGGCTCACGGTCTTGGCGGACAACCCGCATCGATCCGCGAACTCGCTCTTGGAGAGCTGCCGAGCCTCGAGCACCTCTTCCAGGTACTCGCCTGGATGAACTGCATAGTCGGGCTGGAACTCGTTCATTGCAGTTGCCATCAGTGGTAATCCTCCACCCCGAGTATTTCTATCGAGGTAACGCTTGCTCGGTTGGCGGCCCTGGGCGTTCGTCCGTCCTGCGCGTACGGTCTGAATATGAGCCTATGGGGGTGAACGAGATCGACTGCGTACTGGCCGTCACGGGCTCCGGAAAGCCCGTGACACCGATCGGGCGGTATGGCAGGAACTTCCCCCAGATTCGCCGCCGCGCGCAAAACCGCGATCCTCACCATGATCTTGCGTGCCTGAGGGACACCGTAGGCCGCAACCAGTGCTTCACGGCTACCGAATAGTCGCGCAAGCTTCGTCGACCTGAATACGATCTCCACCGACCTACACCCTGATATACATTACCTCAAACGTAAAGCGTTTTCAAGCGATCGGCGTGAAGACCGTCACCGCGCCGCGATGGGTTTCGGGCGTGGTGCGGAAGAGGATGTTACCCTTGAACGTTACAGACCCGAGAGGCTCAGGTGGCGACTCGCCATCCTCGAGCATCCACTGCAGCGATTCGGCCACGACAGTCTCGATCTGTGAGAGCGCCTCCTGCGCGCTCGCGCCGTGCGCACCGAGCGATGGAAACTCGAGACATCGCGCGACGTACGCATCATCGTCGGCCGACCACTCGACCCGGTAGGTGTATCGGTCATTCATCGGTGTCATCTCCCTCGAGCCGGGCAAGCGCTCGAACGACGTCTCGCACCTGGTACGGCTTGGACATCTTTCCGGACGCTTGCAGGTTTATCCGCGGATCGCCCGGCCACGGCATGTTGAAGATGCGGTGGCTGCCGCGGATGCGCGGTCGTCCGAAGTACCGCTCACGCAAAACCATCTTCAGTCAGTGATATTACGTATGATAGCGCTTCTCTGATCAACGTTCAGCTTCAGATTCGTCGACGCGCGTGTTCTGACCGGGCGTGGAGTCGGCTGGGTGAACATGCGGCTCCTTACATCAACGCTTCTCACCCCGGATGCGCTCCTCTGGACCCGCGAAGGAGCCGGTCCGCAGAGGTGTTGACCGGTGTCGTCCAATGGACTACCCTATGCGTGTGGAGTTCGAGTGGGATGTTCGGAAGAGCGACCGATGCCTGGCCGAGCGTGGGTTCGATTTTGCATACGCGATTCGAGCGTTCTTTGATCCAGACCGATCGGTCTGTCCAGATGACAGATGGGACTACGGTGAGGCCCGATTCGTACTGCGAGGGTTGATAGACGATCGGCTTTTTGTCGTGGTCTTCACGAATAGGGGTGGCACAATCCGCATCATCTCCGCCCGGAAAGCGAACTCCAGCGAGGTAAG
>RECL01000242.1 GCA_007694025.1 Spirochaetaceae bacterium | reverse complement strand
GGGCGTTCGACCCAACCGAGCCTGTTCGACTTCTTCGGAACGCCGCGCGACACACCGCAGGAGGGGATGGGTTCGGGCGTGATCGTCGCGCGCAACGCCTCCACGGTCTACGTCGTCACGAATGAGCACGTGACCGGCCAGTCGTCGCAGATCGAAGTCGTCCTCTATGACGGACGCACGTACCCGGCGACGATAGTCGGAACCGATTCTCTTATGGATATCGCGTTGCTGTCGTTCGAAACGACCGAGGACGTCCCGATCGCGCCGCTTGGTAGCTCCGACACGCTGCGGACGGGCGACTGGGTCTTCGCGGTGGGTAACCCGCTCGGCTTCCGGTCGAGCGTGACTGCGGGCATCGTGAGCGCGACCGCCCGGCCTGCGCAGGCCGGGACGCAGATGAGCGGGGTGACGGACTACATCCAGACCGACGCGGCGATAAACCGCGGAAACTCGGGCGGTCCGCTAGTGAACCTCGACGGAGAAGTCGTCGGAATCAACACCTGGATCGCGTCGCAGACTGGCGGCAGCATCGGGCTCGGGTTCGCGATACCGATCAACAACGCGCGCCGCGCGATCAACGACTTCATCGAAACAGGAGAGGTCGCTTATTCGTGGCTCGGAGTCCGGCTCGGAACCGTGACCGACCGGATCGCGGCCGAACTGGGAGTACCCGACCGCAATGGCGCGCTCGTCCTTGGAACCTTTGAGGGCTCACCGGCGGAACAGTGGGGAATCCTGCCCGGGGACGTGATCACCCGGGTCGGGGAGACGCGTATCGCCGACACCGGAGCGCTGATACGTACGATCGCGTCGCTGCAACCCGGAACAAGGCTGGCGTTCGCGGTTGTCCGGGATGGCGAAGTCATTTCGGTGGACGTCGAAACCGGCCGCCGCAGCGGCCAGAGCGGTACCGCAGAACGCGTCTGGCCGGGTCTGTCTGTTGGTACGATTGACGACGCGATCCGGTCGCAGCTGTCGCTCGCTCGAACGGTCCGTGGTGTCGTGGTATCGGAGATCGAAGCAAGGAGCCCGGCGTCGCAGGCGGGTCTGCGCGCGACGGACGCCATCATCTCGATCAACGGATCGCGGATTGGCTCGATCGCCGACTTCTATCGTGCGCTCAACGATGAGCGCGACGACATCATCCAGTTCAGACTGATCAGGAACGGCCGGCAGCTGGTGCTTGAGATCAGGCGTACGAGCTGATAGCGCGCGCTGCACGCGCCCAGCTCATACCGGCTGCTACGCGGACCGGTCGGCGACCCACGGCTTGAACGCAAGGCACGCGCTGTGTCCGCCGAACCCAAACGAGTTGGACAGCGCCGCAACGGTTCCGATGGCGCGCGCTGTGTTCGGAATGCAGTCGATGTCGCAGTCGGTATCGGGCTGGCGGTAGTTGATCGTCGGCGGTGCTATCCCGGTCGCGACCGTCTTCGCCGCGAACACGGCCTCCAGAGCACCCGCCGCTCCACCAAGGTGCCCGGTCATCGACTTCGTCGAACTGACCGGAACCGGCGTGCGACGGTCGGCAAACACGGTCCGGATCGCAAGCGCCTCCATCTTGTCGTTCAGCTGCGTCGAAGTACCGTGCGCGTTGATGTACCCGACCTCATCGATCGTGAGCCCGGCGTCGGCGATTGCCGTCGTCATCGCGCGGATCGCACCGCGTGCATCGGGGGCGGGTGCGGTGATGTGGTAGCTGTCAGCGACCGAGCCGTAACCGGCGAGCTCGCAGATGATGTGTGCGCCTCGCTCGACCGCGAACTCCTCGCTTTCCAGGATAAGCACCGCTGCCCCTTCGGAAAGCACGAAGCCGCTGCGCGTCGCATCGAACGGTCGTGACGCACGCTCGGGCTCGTCGAACGAATCCTGACACAACGCGCGCGCCTGCTCAAAGCCGGCGATAGCGATCGGAACGACCGCTGCGTCGACGCCGCCGGCGATCACCGCCTTTGCCCGTCCGCTACGGATCAGGTCGAGCGAAATCCCGATCGAGTCGGTCGACGATGCGCACGCCGATGCCACCGAAAAGCACGGGCCCTGAGCGCCGAACCGGATCGATACGACACCGGCGGCTGCGTTGGACATCAGCATCGGGATCGTGAACGGGCTCACGCGCCGCGCACCACCGTCGCGCAGCACCTGGGCCTGATCCACGAGCGTGGTCACGCCACCGACTCCGGTCGCGATGATCGTTGCGACGTCCCACGAGTTCGACGGATCGATCGTCAGCTTCGCGTCGGCGATCGCCTCCGCTGCCGCCGCAAGCGTCAGGTGGCAGAACCGGTCGAGCCGACGGACCTCCTTGATGTCCATGAACAGCGCCGGATCGAACCTCTTCACCTCACCGGCGATCCTGGTCTTGATGCCGAACTCGTCGGGATCGAACGCCGCGATCGGTGCGATCCCGCTTCGTCCTTCGGTCGCGGCCACCCACGTTTCGTCTACGGTCAGCCCGAGCGGGCTCACCGTCCCGAGCCCAGTGACCACTACCTTTGTACTCAAAGACTCCTCCCCTTCCCCGAACGTCGCCGTCAGGCCTCGCCTATCCGACATCTGTCCATAGAATCATCGATTCAGTCAAGTTTGCCGTGATCGTGGAGCGCGTGGTCGGCCGG
>RECL01000006.1 GCA_007694025.1 Spirochaetaceae bacterium | reverse complement strand
AGACGGTCGGGCAGAATTGGCGCACACCCGGCAGCGATCGCTTCCATCACCGCGATCCCGAAGTTCTCCTGGATTGCGGTGCTCACGACGATGGCAGCCTCATCGAGGAGCGAGTAGTACAGCTCGCGGCTCTCCGCGTACCCGTAGTGAACGATCGCATCGCCGAACTCGGCGCGTGCGGCCTCAAATGCGGCGGGAATCCGCTGCGAGTGCTCTCCGGCGATTGCGACACGGAAGCGGACTCCGCGTGCGCGAACCGCCCGCAGCGCGTCGAAGAACGCCACAGGGTTCTTGTCGAACTCCCAGCGATGGTTCCACAGGATGATCGGCGGGTCGGTGGCAGCAGCCTGACCTTTGGTCAGCGCCTCACCGGCGGTAGCGGCCTCCCCGGTGGTAACCGCGGGCCACGCGCGCGGCGCGATTCCCGGTTCGCAGACGACGCTCTTGCCGGCGATCGCCTCCATTGCGTGCGACAGGGCAGATCCGTGGACCCGTTCAATGAACTGCGGCGCTTCACTCAGGAACGTCTGCCGGTGCGAGCAGGAGTTGAACGCAACCGAGTCGGCGCAGAGCATGTTCGCGATGTCGGCGATCCCCAGGTCGACCTCCATTCGTCGGCCCTCGGGTACCGGGTAACACAGCTGCGTCTCGTGGCAGTAGAGCAGAATCGGCGGGATCCTCCCGGAGGGAGGGCGCCGGGTCGACAGGAGCAGATCCGCGACACGCAGCAGGCCAGTGCAGACGACCAGGTCGTATCCATCGATGCACACCGAATCCGCGAGCTCGAGCGCTGCGGCCCTGATCCGCCACTTCCATCGCTCGGCGCTCAACGTGACCAGGTCGATCTCATTGCGGCTGTGCTCCCGGATGCTGTCGGCAACCTCGCGGTGCGAGCCTCCGTAGAACGACTCTACGAACAGGATTCTCATGGAATTGACGGAGTCGAGATCCGCGCAGTACAGTAGCGAATGGCCGTGCGCGCGTTGCTGTTCGATCTGGACGGCACCTTGCTCGATACCCTATCAGATATCGCGCGCGTGGCCAATCGCGTACTCGCGCGGCACCGGCTGCCGACGCACGCGACCGATGCGTATCGGATGATGGTCGGGTCGGGTATGCGCGAGCTTGTGTGCCGCGCGGTCGGGCCTGGCGATTCCGGCAGCGAACCGAGCGACGCACTGGTCGATCGGCTGGCCGCCGAGATCAAGGACGAGTACGCAACAGAGCCGGTGGTGCTGACAAAACCGTACGACGGCATCGCCGATGCGCTCGCCAAGCTCGGTGCAATCGCCGGCGGCGCGATCGGGTTCGCGGTGCTGTCGAACAAGCCCGACCCGCTCGTTCGCCGGATCGTCGATGCGTTCTTCGCTCCCGATACTTTTCGTTACGCGGTGGGACAACGACCCGGCTTTCCGGCGAAACCCGATCCGGCGTCGTTGATCCACCTTGTGGGGTTGATGGACGCGCAGGGGCGCGCGCTCTACGTTGGCGACTCCGACGTTGACGTGCAGACAGCGCGGGCCGCGGGTGTCGGTTCGGTCGGAGCCGCATGGGGCTTTCGGGGCCGCGGCGAACTCGAAGCGAGCGGCGCGGACTGGGTGATCGATCATCCGAAGGAACTGGTCGCGATCGTACGATCGCTGGAGGAACAGCATGAGTGATCATAAGCATACATCCGAGCAGATTCTTGCGAGAGCCCGCGAGTATCTCGAACACGAGACCGACGAGCGGTTCCGCGGTGAGGTCGAGCGGCTCATCGACGCCCGGGAACCCGACGACCCGATCGGCGACGACCTTACCGACCGGTTCTACACCGATCTGGAGTTCGGAACCGGCGGGTTGCGCGGTGTGATCGGCGGCGGCAGCAACCGGATGAACCCGCTCGTCATCGGCCGCGCTACCGAAGGGCTCGCGCGCTACTGCGTTCGCGCCGGCTCTTCGACGAGCGGGGAGTTGCGCGCCGTGATCGCGCACGATTCGCGCCGGTACAGCGAAGAGTTCGCGCTGAGTGCCGCGCTCGTGTTTGCCGCGCACGGTATAAAGGCGTACCTGTTCCCGTCGCTGCGGCCGACTCCCGAACTCTCGTTCGCCGTCCGGGAGCTCGGCGCGACGACCGGGGTCGTGGTCACCGCGAGTCACAATCCGCCCGAGTACAATGGGTACAAAGTCTACTGGTCCGACGGCTCTCAGATCGTTGCGCCGCACGACCGCGCGATCATCGACGAGGTCCGCGCGGTATCGGGGGCGCCGAAACGGCTCACGAAGGCAGAGGCGCTCGAACGCGGGCTCCTGGAGTATCTGGACGACCGGATCGACGATCGCTTCGTCGCGATGGTCAAGCGGCAGAGCGTGCGGCCCGAACTTCTGAAGGAGCGCGGATCGACGCTGACGGTCGTCTATACGCCGCTTCACGGGACCGGGGCGATGATGGTGGAGCGTGTGTTGGGTGAGCTCGGCGCCACCGTCGTCACCGTCCCCGAACAGCGTGAACCCGACGGCGAGTTCCCGACCGTCAAGTTTCCAAATCCCGAAGAGGCAGACGCGATGGAGCTCGCGGTTCGCCTCGGCCGTGAACGGCGCGCAGACATCGTGATGGGTACCGATCCCGACGCTGACCGGAT
>RECL01000169.1 GCA_007694025.1 Spirochaetaceae bacterium | reverse complement strand
TCATCGAGTAGTCGCCCGGTATAGGACCATCGGCCTCGATGTCGACCATCACGTAAGCCATCAATCCCCCTTCAGAACAACCTCCACTACTCCGGCAACAACCAGCGTTCGTGGGTCTCGACGAAGCTCATGTGGATCTCGTGCGAAAGCCCGACGTGCTTGAGCACCCATGGATGCACGAACCCTCGGATACCGCGCAGCTCGTCTCCGATTGCCGAACTCTCAATGTGGTAACATGCCCCAAAGGCCGGAGGCTCCGCCTGGACATCATCAAGTCGGCTGAGCCGAAGTTGATAGCCATCGAACGCTTCGGCGTCGAAGGTCATCTTCACGAAGACCGAGCTATCATCCGCGTCGATGCCGAGAGCGCGGAGCACGGGTTTGAGCAACGACTCGAAGTGTCCCAGGTGATGGATCGAGTGGTCCGACGTCTTGATCTGCCACGTCGATCGCTTCTTGCTCCGCTTGATCAGGACTTCCATGCTGCGCTCCGTTAATCCACGGACGGAAGCTCCTCCAGGAGCATATCCTCCGTGAGGTCGAGCTCTTCCTTCCACCGCGCCATACGCTCATCGCGAATCCGTGCGTTGATCGCCGAGAGGTTGCAGCCGAGCTCAGCGTCGAACCACTCGACGATCCTCTGGTGCGGCCCGGCCTGTGGGCGGATTCGCTGCAGCGCCGATCCCGCCTCTTCCTCGGAACCGGTCATCATGTAGAGGTAGCCCAACGCGATCGCGGTCGATCGCGATACCCCCTGCCAGCAGTGGATTGTGTACCCGCTCGCCACGGCGCGGGTCTTCCGGAAGAAGCGGATCGCGCGACGCACGTCCGCTCGCTTCGGGATACGTTTGGGAAACTGCCGCGCCCGCAGGTGGCGTCGTTCCTCCACGTCGTAGAACGAGAGCCTGAAAACTCTTGCGAAATGCGTTCTCAGTTCGCGCGGCATTGTGGAGTCGGCGCGATTCCGGGCGAAGAACGCGTACGGATTGCCGATGGAGACACAATGCGTGTGGTGAGCCCCGCCGCTACGGAGGTGCTCGACCAACTCGGGCTGGCCGAAGACCTGAATCGGGGGAAGCTCGGGCGCTGCGGTCTTCCGACCGCCGCGGTGTGAGCTCGTCGATCGCGGACCTGACATTCTGAACGTCACGGTACCGCAGAACCATCGGCATGTCCATCTGTCAGAGTTCGGGCAGGCTCACCCAATAGAGACGGCGGCAACGACTCAGTTTTTCTGGGTTGCACCTGGGCTGCACCGGTCGCCGCGCTTATCTGATACTATCGACGCTATGAGGGTTCCCTTCACGAACGACCCCGAACGCCTCCGATATGACTCCGGATATGGAGGCCGCGCATGACCGTAGAGCATCTCCGCGATCGCCTTAAGCAGACCGGGCTCGCGATCTCCGCGCTCCTGGCCGGTATCGATGATGCCGAATCAGAGTGGAAACCCGCGTCCGAACGGTGGTCGTTGCGCGAGGTCGCGGGTCACCTCCACGACGAGGAGCGGTACGACTTTCGGCCTCGGCTTGAGAGCCTGGTCGACGATCCTGCCCGGCCCTGGCCCACGACCGATCCGATGGAATGGGTGACCGCCCGCGCGTACGCGTCGACACCGATCCTCGATCACATTGCGGCGTGGGAGCACGAACGGGTGGCATCGCTCGCCTGGCTCGGCACGCTCGATGCGATCGACCCTACCGTGGCGTACTCCGGGCCGTGGCCGTACGAGCGACCATTGCGCGCGGGCGACCTGATGCTCTCCTGGGTCGCGCACGACTGCTTTCACATCCGGCAGATCAGCCGGTTGCGGTGGGAGTACCTCGACGCGACCGGCGCTCCGTACTCGACTCGCTACGCAGGGAGCGAGGAGTAGATCAGCGGCGCCGCGCACATGGTGCCCTCAGCTCCCCGACTACGGGAACCGCGGGTACGCTGCATTGTTGGGATGGAGGTCGCGGCGGCCGTGGACGTAGCAGCCGACGAACTCGGCCAGGCGGCGTCCGAGTCGCCGGCAGCTTTCGCGGTCGCGCTCATCGCGCGGTGCCCGAGCGGCTGTTGCTCCGTAGTGGAGCGTGTAGCCCTTTGAGACGTAGTCGGTGACGCCGAAGGTCAGCATGCCGAAGTTCTGCATCACGGTCATCATCGACTGGCACGCGAGCTCGGCGCCGCCACCAAGCCCGCCCTCCGAACTGAACGCGCAGCCGATCTTGCCGTCGATCTTCGCCCACGCGTCCAGCGCGACCACATCCCACCAGCGCTTCATCTCCCAGCTCAGGATCCCCAGGTTCGTCGGCGACCCGCACGCGACGCCGTCGGCCCAGTAGAGGTCGTCGATCGACGCGTCGCTCGTACGGAGCCTGCGCACCTCGGTGTCCGGCACCGACGCGGCTCCCTCTTCGACCAGTTCGGCCATCTGCGCGGTGTTTCCGTCCTTCGACGTGAAGAGAATGAGGATGCGGCTGGTATCCATATCACGCGAGTATACCCGACAACCGCGTGCCGCGCAGGTGAACCCCGCGACAGCGCCTCGACCTACAGCAAAGTGCAAATAGACACACGAAATAGTGACTATATCAATCAACATCGGTATCATCACCGGGATGGCGCTTCCGCCCACCCCCTATCTCGCGTGGCAGCTCGTTCCCGCAGCCCTGATGGCGCTGATCGGGCTGTCGATCCAGCTGCGCGGTCTGCGCACGGCGGGCGCTCGCGCATTCGTCCTCCTGTTGTACACCGGTTCGGTCGGCGCGCTCGCCGGAGCGATCCAACTCGTGAGCCCCGACCCGTTGTGGCAGCGACTCTGGCGCACGGTGCTCTACGCGTCGGTGATGGTCGTGCCAACCGCGTGGTTCCTTTTGGCAGTCCGGATCACCACGATATCAGAGGATACGCTCGATCGGCTCGGGTGGTGGATTTGGGCGCCGCCGGCGCTGTTGTACGGCCTGTTCGTCACGACTCGACTGGACGGGATCTTTATCGCCCACACGGTGTACTCATACCTTCTCCTGTTGGGCGGCGCCGCGCTCATCCTTGTCTGGGTCGCCCGGAACTCCCGCGACGGCGCGGACTTAGGGCTGGGGCAGAGCGATCCATCGTCGACGCGCGACGCGTTCGATGCAGTCCTGGATACGCTTCAGGACAGCTACTTCGAAGCCGATCCGCGCGGCATTATCACGTACGCCAACCGCGCGTTCCACGAGAATCTGGGGTTGCCCGACCGTGGCTCTGTCATTGGACGCAACTTCCGGCGCTTCACCGATCCGCGTTCGATTCGCGCTCTCTACCACAACTTCGGCGAACTCTACCGGACGCGCCGGCCGGTGCCCCGCTTCGAGTATTTCTTCCGACCCGTTCACGGCGAGCCTCGTCCCGGCGAGATATCGATTTCACCGGTCATCCGCGACGGAGTCGTATGCGGATCGCGCGGGCTGATCCGCGATGTGTCCGAACGGATACACGCGGAGGGTCTGCTGCGCGACGCGAAGGATGCGGCGGAGGCGCAGACGGAACGATTCCGCGCGGTGAACCGGGTTGCAGCTACGGTCAGCCGGACGCTCGACCTGGACACGGTGCTTCGGTCGGTGTGCGAGGAGCTCACGCGGATTTATCCGGTCAGAAACGCGGGCGTCGCGCTCATCACGCGCGATCGTCAGAACCTGGAAGTCGTTGCCTTTCACTCTCCGCTGCCGGAGGAGCCGAGCGCGCTCGGGATGGTGCTGCCGTTCGCCGGCAACCAGTCGTCGCAGGAGGTGATCCGAACGCGGAAGCCGCTCGTTCTTCAGGACGCGCAGAATGATCCGCGAAGCGGCACGCTCTCGGAGATCTCCCGGGCCCGCGGCACTCGAGCTCTGATGATCGTTCCGATCCTGAGCCGTGGTGAGGCGATCGGAACGATCGGGATGCCGGCGATCGACCCGTTCTACGTCTTCACCGAGTCCGAGGTCGAACTCGCAGAGACGATCGCGAGCCAGATCGCGACGGCGATCGACAATGCGCGGCTCCACGCGCAGACCGAAGCCGCTTTGAGCGTCGTCGAGAACGAGCTGGAGATCGGGCGCCAGATCCAGTCGGGTTTCTTTCCGGAACGACTGCCCGTTCTTACCGGATGGGAGCTGGCTGCCGAGTTCAAGGCCGCGCGTCAGGTCGCTGGTGACTTCTACGACGCGTTCACCGTGCCGGACACCCCGTACACCGCGTTCGTCATCGCGGATGTATGCGACAAGGGTGTCGGCGCAGCGCTGTTCATGGTGCTCTTCCGCAGCCTGATCCGTGCGTTCAGCGTGCAGGCCGCCCCCGATGAAGACCCGGCCGACGCACTCCGCCGGTTGTTCCGCCGAACGAACGACTTCATTGCCGAGTACCACGGTCGGTCGAATATGTTCGCGACGCTTTTCATGGGGTTGCTCGATCCGGTGTCAGGCGAGTTTCATTACGTCAACGGCGGTCACGAGCCTCCGGTGATGCTCGACGCGGGCGGGCGTGTGGTCAGCCGCTTCGCGCCGACCGGGCCCGCGGTCGGCATGCTCGCCGGCATGGAGTTCACCGTCGCCAGTTACAGCTTCGCGCCGGGCGACTGCCTGGTCTGCTTCACCGACGGTACTACCGACGCTCGCGGCCCGTCGGGTCTGCTCTTCACCGAAGAGCGGCTCATCAACCTGATCGCGTACCCGTGGACGTCGATCTTCAGCATGCTCTTTGAGCTCGATGTGGAGATCCGACGCCACATCGGCGATGAGCCGCAGTTCGACGACATCACGCTGATCGCGCTGCGACGCACGTTCGACGGTTCGGGACTGTCGCGCCACGCGATCTGTCGTGAGGCCCGGATGGAAACGCTGCCCGAGCTGCGCGAGTTTGTCGAATCGGCGGCGCGCCACTGCGAGCTGTCCGACGAAGTCGTATTCGCGTTCAAGTCGTCCGCCGACGAGGTGTGCGCGAATATCGTGCAGCACGGCTATCGGGGCCGCGAGGCCGGGCTTATCTCGTTGTGCTTCAGCGTCGAGCCTGGCGTGATCGCGCGCCTGGTGATCGGCGACGACGGTGAGCACTTCCCGCCCGATCAGGCCCCCGCTCCCGATCTGGACGCCGACTGGACCGATCGGGAAGAGGGCGGGCTCGGGCTCCATCTGGTTCGCGTTCAGATGGACCGGGTGTCGTACTCGCGGCCCGATGGCACCCGTAATGAACTCGTCCTGGAGAAGAACCTTGAGCAACCAAGACCCATTGAAGGAGCATAGAATGCAGATCTCCAATCGCGACACGAACGGTGTCGTTGTCGTCTGTCCCGTCGGGAGTATCGACGCGACGACCGCGGCAGAGCTGTCCAGTCACATCGACCGTCTGGTCTCCAGCGGTAATACCAGGCTCGTCGCCGATCTGGCCGGAGTGGACTACACCAGCAGCGCCGGCCTGCGGGTGTTGCTGGGCGCGGCCAAGGCGACCCGGGCGAAGGCCGGTGACATCAGACTGGCCGCGGTCCGTGCCGACGTTCTCAAGGTGCTGAGCCTGAGCGGATTCACGAGCATCCTGCAGCTGTTCGACGATGTGGACGCAGCCGTCGCGAGCTTCGCATGATGAGCGATGTGAGCACGCGACCTCGGGTGGCGCTGGTGATCGGGTCGGGCGGCGTGAAGTGCGCCGCGGCGATCGGGCTCTGGTCGGTCCTGACCGAAGCGGGCATCGCGGTCGACTCGGTCGTCGGATGCAGCGGCGGTAGCCTTTACGGCGCCGCGATCGCCGGCGGATGGAGCGCGGAGAAGATGCGTTCGCTGTCGGAATCGCTGTGGACCGACGACGTCATGCAGGGCTATCGGGAGAACCTGAAGGCATCGCGCGACGGATCGTTGCGGTTCAACGATCGAAGCGGTCTGGTAGACGACACGGTGTTGAATCAGAATCTGGAGCGCATCTACGGCGACCTCCAGTTCGCCGATCTGGACCTTCCGCTCAAGCTTGTAGCTACCGATCTGCACCGCGGTGAGAAGGTTATCCTGTCGCGCGGTCCCGTGCGTCAGGCGATCCGGGCGAGTATTGCGATTCCGATCATCTTTCCTCCGTGGGAGATCGACGGCCGGCTTCTGACCGACGGCGGCGCCTCCGATCCGCTACCGATCGACGTCGCGATCCAGGACGGCGCCGACATCATTATCGCGATGGGGTTCACGCTGAGCTACCGCACGCGCATGCGGTCGATCACCGCTGTGCAGGAGCAGCTGACGAGCATCTACACGAACAACATTCTGAACGCGACGTACGCGTTCCACAACCTCGCGCACCATGCGGAGATCTTCCCGGTCATCCCGGAGCTTGACGAACAGGTTTCGATGTTCGACGTAGACAAGATCCCCGCGGTGATCGAAAAGGGCGCCGCGGCGACCCGCGAGCAGCTCCCTCACATCACCCGCTTGCTTCAGGCGTCGGGATAGGGCCGGGGTCGGCAGTCCGGAACGGGTTGACCACCCTGACTCCGCCATAGTCCTGTCCCTCTTTCAGATCTTCGGTAAGCAGCTCTGAGCACCCAAGCTGGCGTGCCGCCTCCACAACGGCGGCGTCCCAGTATGAGATCTGCCAGCGCGCCGACGCTGTGATCGCCTGGCGCATGAGTTCGGTCGTCGTCTCCTGAACCGGGTAGCGCAACCAGGTTGCGATGAACCCGTGCGCCTCTTCGCTCGACAGAGACTGCCCCGTGCCTTGCCGCGTCGCCTGAACGAAGAACTCCTGGAGCACCTGGACGGAGAGCGCCAGATCCGGTGCCTCCAGTATCCGCGATGCAGCGGCTGCCTTTTCGACCTCGCGTGGGTCGGTGCTCACACTGTAGAGGAGCACGTTCGTGTCAACGAACCGCATGCCGGTCGTGCGCCTCATCTCTGGTGGTTCGGTCGGCCGCACTGAACACCACGCCGCGCAGGGCGATCTGCCGCCGGAGCGACTGTTCCACCGCGCGAAGCCGCTCGAACTCCAGTTCCGAACCAGCGATCTCGGTAAGTGCGTCTCTGACGAGCGCTGAAACGGATGTGTTCATCAACGCTGCGCGGAGACGCGCCCTGTGATACACCTCATCGTCCACAGAAACTGTGATATTCTTCACACATACACAGTAGTGCGTTTCCGGGGCGTTGTCAACGGCGCGACAGCCCACGCCACAGCGTACGCCAAAGCGTACGCCACGACCGCGTGTCCCATGCTACAGTGATCCTATGTCACGAACGCTCGAGTTCTACGACGGGAAGGCCGACGAGATGAGCTCAATGTATGAGCGCGTGGGAGACACCGGCTCGCTTGACCGGTTCGTCGCGGCGATTCCGCCCGGCTGCCGCGTGCTCGATGTCGGGTGCGGGAGCGGACGCGATGCCGCGCGGCTTCTGGCGCTGGGATTCGACGTTCACGCGGTGGACGGGAGCGTCGGGATGCGCGAGCGCGCGCTGGCGCTCCATCCGGAGCTCCGCGGCAGGATCTCGCACGTCGAGCTCCCCGCGGTCCTGCCATTCGACCCGGCGTCGTTCGATGCCGCAATGGCGTGGGCGGTGATCATGCACCTGAACCGTGACAGGCTGCCCGCGGTGTTTGCGGAGGTGGCGCGGGTTGTACGACCGGGCGGAGTCTTCGCGTACTCGGTGAATACCGAGCGGTCGGGGCGTGACGCCGACGATCGCGATGTCGCGGGCCGCCGGTTCACATGTCTGCCGTCTGAAGCGTGGGAGCGGTTGCACGCCGCGGCCGGGTTTCGCACCGAGTGGGCCGAACAGACCGACGATATCACCGGTCGCCCGGGAATCAGGTGGGTAACGTTTCTGACGACGCGCGAGCGATCCCGCGCCGTGGGTAGAGACGGCCCGCGCCGCGGCGCGGGCCCGGAGACTCAGTAGTCGTAGTCGTCGGGACCCGCGGCGGGCGCGGGCTTCTTCTTCGCGGGAAGGTCGGTCACCGCAACCTCTGTCGTGAGCAGCACGCTCGCGACAGACGCGGCGTTCTGAAGCGCCGACCGGGTGACCTTCGCCGGGTCTACGATCCCCGACTTCACGACGTCGACCCACTCAAGGCGCTGCGCGTCGAACGCGATGCCGTCCTTTTCCCGGAGCGCGCGCTCTGCGATGATCGCTCCGTCGAGTCCGGCGTTGACCGCGATCTGACGCGTCGGCTCTTCGAGCGCGCGGCGTACGATCCTGAACCCGGCGCGCTGGTCCTCGTTCCATCCGTCGAGCTTCTCCTTGTCGAGCGCCTTCACCGCGCGCAGCAGCGCCAGGCCGCCGCCGGCGACGATCCCTTCTTCGAGCGCGGCGCGCGTTGCCGACAGCGCGTCCTCTACCCGGTGCTTGCGCTCCTTGAGCTCGACCTCGGTCGCGGCGCCGATGTTGAGGACCGCCACGCCGCCGGCGAGCTTCGCGACGCGCTCCTGGAGCTTCTCGCGGTCGTAGTCGGACGTGGTGTCCTCGATCTGCCGCTTGATCTGCTCGATCCGGCCCGTGATGTCGGCCTTCTTGCCGGCGCCTTCGATGATCGTAGTCTCTTCCTTACCGATCTTGATCGACTTCGCACGCCCGAGCGCGGACAAGTCCGTGCTCTCGAGCTTCATGCCAAGCTCTTCGCTGACGACCTGACCCGCCGTGACGATCGCGATGTCCTCAAGCATCGCCTTGCGACGGTCGCCGAAGCCAGGAGCCTTGACCGCGCAGACCTTCACGGTGCCGCGCAGCGTGTTGACGACCATCGTCGCGAGTGCCTCGCCGTCGACATCCTCAGCGATCACGAGCAACGGCCTGCCCGCGTTCGCGACCTTCTCCAGTACCGGGAGAATGTCCTTGATCGACGAGATCTTCTTGTCGTGGATCAGGATGAACGGGTTGTCCAACACCGCGGTCATCGTGTCGCGGTTCGTCGCGAAGTGGGGTGAGATGTAGCCGCGGTCGAACTGCATGCCCTCGACGATTTCCATGTGCGTGTCGATCGACTTCGACTCTTCGACCGTGACCACTCCGTCTTTGCCGACGCGCTCCATCGCGTCGGCGATCAGGTCGCCGATCGTTCGGTCGTTGTTCGCGGAGATCGTCGCAACCTGCGCGGTCTCTTCGCGGCTCTTGATCGGCTTCGCCTGCGCCTTGATCGACGCGACGGCGATCCCCACGGCGTGGTCGATCCCCCGCTTGAGCCCCATCGGGTCGAGCCCGGCGGCCACGCTCTTGACGCCTTCGCGCAGAATCGACGCGGCAAGGACGGTCGCGGTGGTCGTTCCGTCTCCGGCGATGTCGTTCGTCTTCTTCGCGACTTCCTTCAGGAGCTGCGCGCCCATGTTTTCGTACGGCTCGGGAAGCTCGATCTCCTTCGCGATCGTCACCCCGTCGTTCGTGACCGTCGGGGCTCCCCACTTCTTGCCGATGACCACGTTGCGTCCGCGCGGTCCGAGCGTCATCCGCACCGCACGCGCAAGAACCTCTACGCCCTGCATAAGTTCGCGTCGCGCGAGCTCATCGAACACCAGCTGCTTTGCCATGCCAGCCAACCTCCGATCCCTTGTGAATTTGTATGGAGAGTAACGATGAGAATTTCCATCCGCGCCGAGCAAACGTCAAGAGGTGCGCGGGGCCAGATGCACCGTGCGGTTGCCCCCTTGGAGGCTTGACGCGCACCGCACGCTCAGTTGCTCACCCCAACCGGTCGATCACGGTGACGCCGGTACCGGTGAAGGTGCCCATTGCGGCGAGCGCGGACGCGGCTTCGTCCAGGGTGATCGTCCTGCCGACCAGCCTGCGCGGGTCCAGGCTGCCCGCTTCGATCATCGCGAGCAGCTCCGGATAGCGGTGCGCCTGCATGCCGTGGCTTCCGTAGAGTTCGAGTTCGTTCGCGATGACCGAATCCATCGGGAGCAGTGCAGCCCGGTCGTCGGCCAGCATGAGTCCGATCTGGACGTGACGCCCGCGCTTACGAAGCGAACTGACCGAGCTCCAGCACGTGCCGGCGCTGCCGAGCGCGTCGATCGACACGTGCGCGCCACCCCCGGTCGCATCGCGCACCCGCGCGATCGCGTCGCGATCGATCGTCGGCGGCGGGCCGGAAGCGCCGGCGTCGCCGTGAGCGCCCGCCGCGTTCACTCCGACCTCGGCGCCGATCATCCCGGCGAACTCGAGCCGGTCGGCCGAAATGTCGACCGCGACGACGCGCGCGCCGATCGCGCGGGCGATCATGATCGCCGAAAGCCCGACGCCGCCGCACCCGTAGACGCAGAGCCACTCGCCTGCGGCCAGTCGCGCCTGGTCGACCAGCGCGCGGAACGCCGTGACGAAACGGCACCCCAGGCTCGCCGCGGCGACCGCGTCGATCGATTCGGGGATGCGCACCAGGTTCACGTCTGCGTGGTCGAGCGCGACGTATTCGGCAAACGATCCCCAGTACGTGAAGCCCGGCTGCGTCTGATGATCGCAGACCTGGTGGTTTCCCGACACGCACTGCGCGCACGTTCCGCAGCCACAGACAAAGGGCACCGTCACCCGGTCACCGCGCCGCCACAGCCGGACGGCGCGTCCCACGGCGACGATCGTTCCGGCCAGCTCGTGGCCCGGGATGTGCGGAAGCCGGATGTCCGGGTCGTGTCCCTGCCAGCCGTGCCAGTCGCTACGGCACAGGCCCGTCGCAGCGACCTGCACCACGACGCCGTGATCGGCCGGCGCGGGATCGGGCACGTCGCGTACCGTCGGGAGCTCGCCGAACCTGTCGAACATCAGTGCACGCACGGTCGTAGCGTAGCCCCCGCGGAGCGTCGGGTCAATCGGCGCGATCTACCACCAGAACCACCGGCGTGTGCTTGCGGGGGTTCACGGCCGCCCGAAGTGATGGGCCTATAGAGCCCAACACCAACGGCGACCGAGTGGTGATCCGTAAGTCGCAGCCGTCACCGCGACGGTTACGGTTTCCCGCGAAACGCGTGCGTGGCTCGCCGCTCGGCCGCCCGACTCCGGCGTTCAGTTCGCTGCTAATGGACTTCCTGGTCGTACTCGTGCGAATTGCTCATTGACGGCGTCCTGATTACCGTTTAGAATCTTCTTGGCTCTGGTGATGCACTGGAAAGCCGATCGCATCACGAGTACAGCGCCAGGGAGGATCGAGTGAGCGATTCCGTATCTTCCACCAGGACGCCTTCTATCGGCCAGATGGGCGCACACGCCCGACGACGATTCACCCGCTCAAAGCTTCCCTCCGGAAACGATAATCTGGCCGGGTATATTTTCATGTTGCCGTGGCTGATCGGCTTTCTACTTCTCACGGCGTATCCGTTTTTCTACTCGTTTTACCTGTCGTTTACCAGTTACTCGCTGTTACGACCCCCGGTCTGGATCGGATTGAGCAACTACGTACGGATCCTGACGCGAGACGCCGTGTTTCGCAGATCGCTCGGTGTCACGTTCAGTTTCGTCTTCGTGTCGGTGCCACTGAGGCTGTTTGTGTCCCTGATGATAGCGATGTTGCTCAGCCGCGCAACTCGAGGCATGGGTATCTACCGCACAGCCTTTTACTTCCCATCTCTGATAGGGGGCAGCATCGCGGTTGCAGCGCTTTGGCGGAACATCTTCGGACGCTCTGGCTACATCAACGCACTGTTGTCGGTAGTGGGCATTGAGGGACGCGGCTGGATCAGCCATCCCGATACCGCGCTCGGTACGTTGATTCTTCTGAACATCTGGCAGTTCGGTTCGGCAATGGTCATTTTCCTGGCAGGTCTGAAACAGATACCGGCCGAGATGTATGAGTCAGCGTCTATCGACGGCGCGGGATCGTTTCGCCGCTTTATCCATATCACGCTTCCCCTGTTGTCGCCCGTTATCTTCTTCAACGTGATTCTGGGCGTGATCAACGCATTCCAGATGTTCACGCCTGCGTTCATCATCACGCAAGGCGGTCCGGTCAACTCGACCTACATGTACGCGCTGTACCTGTACGAAAAGGGGTTCAGGCAATTCCAGATGGGGTACGCATCCACGCTCGCATGGCTGCTACTCATGATCGTTGCTGTTCTGACCGGGGTGAATTTCTACCTGTCCAAACACTGGGTCTATTATGAGAGTGGAGGGCAGGGGCAATGACGACAAACACTATCGTTGCAGACAGTCTTCGCGCCCGAACCCGAAGGAAGCGATTCGTCACTATCCGACGCCATGTCATACTGATCCTCACGTCGTTTCTGATGATGTACCCGGTGATCTGGTGGGTCGGGGCTTCGTTCAAGACGACACCTGAGCTCACGCAGCCGACGCTCTTTCCCGAGAGGCTCGTTTGGGAGAACTACACCCTGGGCTGGCAAGTGAGTGCGCGTCACTCTTTCACCCGTTTCTACATCAACTCGATCTACATTGGTGCGCTGATCGTTGTCGGATCTGTGTTCACGGCGTCGCTCGTTGGATACGCGTTTGGCAGGATCCGTTTCAGGTTCCGCGCGTTCTTCTTCTCGATCGTGTTGCTGACGCTGATGTTGCCACCGCAGGTTTTGCTGGTGCCGCAGTACATACTGTGGAATCAATTCGGTTTCATCAACTCATTCGTTCCGCTTGTCCTTCCGAGCTTCTTCGGTGGTAGTCCGTTCTTCATATTCCTGCTGGTCCAGTTCATCCGGGGTATACCGAAGGACCTCGACGAGGCTGCCAAGATCGAAGGCTGCTCCACGTACGGAATCTACGCGCGCATCATCATGCCCCTGATCGTCCCCGCCCTGGTTACCGTCGGAGTTTTTGCCTTTGTCTGGAGTTGGGACAACTTCTTTGGTCATCTGCTCTACCTGACGTCGGCGACCCGCTATACCGTGCCGCTGGGACTCCGCATGTTCATCGACCAGTTTGAGATACAGTGGGGAAGGCTTTTGGCGATGTCGCTCGTTTCGATCATGCCACCTGCGCTCGTCTTCTTGCTGGCTCAGAAGCACTTCGTTGAGGGGATAGCGACCACGGGACTCAAAGGATGATCCCCGGAGAGATCGAAGTTCTGGACGCTTCCGAGCGCGCGGACGGGCATTGATCAGCTGCCGACGATTAGTTCGGGGGGCGAATCTTTTCATTGACACCGTGGGAGTTGGGGTTTAGAGTAGTGGAGACCCTCGCGAGCGGTCCTGTC
>RECL01000007.1 GCA_007694025.1 Spirochaetaceae bacterium | reverse complement strand
AAAGGTGTTCCGAACGAGTTGCTGGAAGCTTCGATCATCGATGGATGCGGCCCAATCACCGCGTTCTTCCGAATCGCACTGCCGATCACGACGCCCGCATTGGCGACAGTCGGAACATTCGTTTTTCTCGGCGTCTGGAACGAGTTTCTGTTTGCGCTCTTGATGCTCTCGCGTCCCGCGCTGAGAACATTGAACCTCTCGGTCTATATGCTTCGCGGGCAGTACTCCAGTGATCACGGTTTGATGGCCGCCGGTGTGATCATCTTGGTCACGCCGGCGATTATCATCTACACATTGTTCCAGGAGCAGGTTGTGAAGGGCTTGAC
Source organism: Spirochaetaceae bacterium (assembly GCA_007694025.1). GTDB lineage: Bacteria > Spirochaetota > Spirochaetia > DSM-27196 > SLST01 > SLST01. The sequence goes on along the minus strand of RECL01000007.1, from coordinate 2,310 downwards.
GGCCGGCGCCTTAAAAGGATGACCATGCGCCACCCGTAAGTGATCCTCCGTCGAGCGCGGGCGCTGAGCAGCCGAGCGAGGTTCAATTGTTGCGCCGTCGCGCAAGAGGCGGTACACTTTGAGTATGACAGTCGTCGAGAAACTCGAACGTAACGGTATCCGTGTTGACTTGTCGCGGGTGGAACAGATCGCGCGACGGCACCAAATCCGCGAAATATCGGTGTTCGGATCGGCGATACGTGAAGACATCCGGGACGACAGCGATGTCGACTTGCTGCTGTCATTTCAACCGGATGCGCACCCATCGCTTTTTGACCTCATGGATATCGAGAACGAACTGTCCGCCATATTTGGGCGACAGGTGGATGTCGTCGAAGTCGAGGGGCTTACCAACCCCATCAGACGACGAGCAATCCTGGCCTCGACCGAACCGCTGTATGCAGCCTGAAGCTCATAGGGCATCGTGAATCCGAAGACCTGCGCGCAACAAATCGCCACCGACCTCCGGAAGCTCGGGATACTGCCCGGGTCTACCGTGCTCGTGCACTCGTCTCTCAAGGCCCTCGGCCCCGTTCCCGGTGGGATCGAGACCGTGATTCGCGGTTTGCTCGAAGCGATCGGTCCGGCCGGTACAATCGTGATGCCGGCTTTGAGCTGGGCGTTGCGACCGCCGGAAGTCTTCGACGTCGGGCTCACACCGAGCAACGTGGGCGCGGTCCCCGAGTACTTCCGGACGCGCGCCGGGACTCGGCGAAGCCTTCATCCGACGCACTCGGTCTGCGCCGTCGGCGCGCGGGCTTCCGAGTTGCTCGACGGTCACGGCCTCGACTCGACGCCGTGCGGCCGGAACTCGCCGTTCCGGAAGATCGCGGAAACCGATGGGGCGATCGTCATGCTCGGCTGTGGGCTCGGGCCGAACACGACGATGCACGCGATCGAAGAGTACGTCGAACCCCCGTACCTGTTTGGGCCGGACGTCACGTTCACGATCACGGACGAAAAAGGCGCCACCCACCAGAAGCCCTACCGAACTCACGGCTTCAACGGGTTTGCACAGCGCTACGAGCGCGTCGCGGAACTCGCCTCCGCTTCGTTCCTTTCGCGTGGGCACGTCCTCGAAGCCGAAACCTTCGTTCTCGACGCACCGCTGCTCAAGGAAGCCGTGCTTCAGAAGCTGCGCGACGACCCGTACTTCTTTGTCGAGGCCGAGGTCGGGAAAGAGTAACGTCGGGCTCGAGTCTCACGCGCGCGTCTGCCGCACCTTCTCGTAAATAAACTCAAACGCGCCGACGAGCTCGTCGATTCCGCAGTGGTCCTGAATGAAGTGTGTCGTGCAGAGGATCAACCGGCCGTCGCGGTACCGGTCGATCAAAGCACCGACCTCGTCGATCACGCGGTCAAGGTTACCAAAGCCGATCGTCGTCTGCACGTCGATCCCTCCCATCACGGTGAAGTGCCCGCGGTACGCGGAGTCGTAGAGATCAAAGCTCATGCCCGCCGACTCCTGCCACGGGTGAACGACATCGAAGCCGATTTCGATCACCTCCGGCAGCGCCGGCACGATGTACCCGTCGGAGTGCAGGCTCAAGAGTGCGTTGCGCTTTTTCACCATCTCGGCGACCGGCCGATGGTACGGCGCGATCAGCGTTCGGAAAACCTCGGGGCTGAACAGCAGTCCACGCTGGCTTCCCCAGTCGTCCGAGACGTGGATCATATCGATCCCGAGGTCGAGGCAGACCTCGGCGAACCGCGCGGTCCACGCGGCCTGCCGCTTGTACACCGCCGCGAGCGCCTCGGGGTAGAGCAGCAGGTACATCAGGTGATTCTCGATCCCGAAGTACCCGTTGTGCGCCTCAAAGACGCCGGGCGTCTGAACGTACACGAAGCGGCCGCGCTCGTCCTTGTGGAAGCGGACGTCCTCCTTCAGGGAGGCGTACCCGGCAGTATCGTACGGATCGCTCATCGGTAAATCGAGCAGATCGGCCGGCTCGATCGTGCCGGCTTTTGCCTCGCGCAGCGCGTCGATCGTACCCGGCGCGTACCGGTCCGGCCCACCGAACAGATGCGCTAAGTCAAACTCGTACCTGTCCTCAAAGGCCTCGACCGATCCAAACCGCGCGCCGATCGGCTCTTCGAGGTTCGCGCGCACCCACGCGTACACCGGCATCCGGTCGGGCTTCTCTCCCGCGATCACGGCACGGACTCTTTCGTTTCCGTTCACTCGTCTGCTCCTTCGCTGCGCGCTCGTGTGGCGATGTCCGGCTCGTCGAGCAGCTCGATCCGCGTCCACGTATTGAGCAGCTTATCGCC
>RECL01000111.1 GCA_007694025.1 Spirochaetaceae bacterium | reverse complement strand
CCACACCGCAGCAACCCCGTCGATGAGCGCGTTGCCGAGCCGTTCTGTCGCATCGATGTCCTCCCGGCACAACGGCACCGTGCCATCGACCAGGATAGCCAGGTCGCGCTGCAGGCGCCAGCACGGAAACCGGTTGATAGGGCTCAGGTCGCCGATCCGGCGCTGAGGAAGCCTCCCGCAGAAATGGTCGTATTTCTGGATGATGACATTGTCGGTGCGCTCCTTCCAGTGCCGGTAGAACGCGTCGAGCGCCGATTCGCTCCGGTCGAACCGCACCGCCTGAACGTGAGCTCGAGTGGTCAGATGCTCGATCGCTTCCTCTGCGAAGCGGATAGCCTCATCAAACCCGGCGCCGCGCAGCTCGCGGTAGAGCTCGGGGTCGTTCGTGTCGATCCCGACGATTACCTGCATCCGCTGGTCATCGATCGCAAACAGCTGCGACCGCGACGCGTCGCTCCATCCGACACCCGAGGTCTCAACCAGGACCGACAGCGCGGCGGAAGCGAGCAGGTACTCGATCATCGCGATCGCGTCGGGATGGAGCGCGATCTCGCCCCACATCGACAGGTGGACAACCGCCTCGGGAGCGAAGTCTGCAAGTTCGTCGATGATACGCTGGAACTCATCGATCGACATCACGCGGCCAGCTGCGGTCACATCGGTGCGCATCAGCGGGTACGGAGAGTACTCGGTTCGATGCACCTCCTGTTCGAGCGTCTGGATGGTGACGAAGCGGGGTCGCGATCGGTGCTGCGCCGCGTTGCGCGCAACGTGAGCGGCCCATTCGTCGATCCGGTCGGGCGCACCGTCGGCAAGCGCGCGGCATACGATCAGGTTCGCCAGCGAGTCGACCGCGAGCACCAGGCGCAGCAGGCGTTGATCGGTCGCGCTGAGCTCGGTTTCGACGTCGATCCGGTTGATATCGCGAAGAACGATAGGAAAGAGTCCCTGCCGGACGAAGGGTTCGGGCTTGCAGATGCCGGCAAGGTGCGCGAGCACGCGCCGGTTCACAACCTCCGGAGCGAGCCCGACCGGGTATCCGTCGGCGAAGGTGTAGTCGGCGCGGTAGGTTCGGTGCCGGTCCAGAAGCCGTACGGTCAGCTCGACGTTCACGAAGGGCAGATCGCCGTGCGCAACGATCACGTCGTCGTCGTCACCGACGCATGCGTCGATAATCGCGTCGAGTACCGATCGCTCCTGCAGGTCGGTGCAGCGGCGGACGTCCCAGTCGGTCGGAAGCAGCGCGGAAAGATCGGCCGCAGCCTGTTCGGTTCCGCAGATAACGCGAACCCGCTCGACGTCCGGGAGCGATCGAACGTAGCCGGCGATCCGATCGATCGTCGACGCGTCGCCAACGGCTTCGGTGAGGTAGCGCTGTGTCGGCAGAACCAGACAGACGATCATGCTCACTTCCTTATCGACAAGACCCGCTCACCCGCAAGGGCCGATTGAGTTTATCACCGTCAACCGCTATGCTCAAACGGATGTCGGAACGCCACGCCGTCACGCTCACCGTAGCCGAGCTGACGCAAAGGATCAAGAACGAGCTTGAGGAGCGTTTCCCCTTCGTCGCAGTCGAAGGCGAACTGTCGAACGTCAGGCCATCGTCGACCGGCCACCTCTACTTCACGCTCAAGGACGACGATTCGGCGATCAGCGCGGTCATCTTCCGCGGCCGTGCGTCGGCTCTGACCTTCGATCCTGCCGACGGTCAGAGCGTGATCGCGTACGGGTCGATCGGCGTCTACGCGAAGCGCGGGACGTACCAGATAATCGTGGAGCGGATGGAGCTTGCCGGGATCGGGCGGATCCTCGCGATGCTCGAAGAGCGCAAACAGCGGCTTGCCGCCGAAGGGCTCTTCGACGCCGACCGCAAGAGGCCGCTACCGCTCGTTCCCGAGCGCGTGGCGATCGTCACATCGCCGACCGGAGCGGCGCTGCGCGACATCCTCCAGGTGCTCGCGCGGCGTAACGCGGGCCTTCACGCGACGGTCTGCCCCACCCCTGTTCAGGGCGACGACGCTGCGGCCACGATCGCGCGGATGATCGCGATTGCGTCCACTCACCGGCTCGGTGACGTCGTGATCGTCGCGCGCGGCGGCGGATCGATCGAGGATCTCCTGCCCTTCTCCGACGAAGCTGTTGTGCGCGCGATCGCTGCGTGCGACGTTCCGGTGATATCGGCGGTCGGGCATGAGATCGACTGGACCTTGAGCGATTTCGCGGCCGATCTTCGCGCGCCGACCCCGTCGGCAGCCGCCGAACTGGTGTCGGCGAGTCGGATCGAACTGACGACACGGGTGTTGCAGCTTGGGTCGGCAATCGCCGGTAGCTTTGTCGAGCGGTTCCGGCGCGCGCGACTGCTGCTGCGGCAGTTCTCACCCGAAGAGCTGCACCGATCATACTGGATGATCGCGCAACCGGTCGTGCAGGAGTTTGACCGTCTGCGCGATGACCTGTCCGACGCGATGACCGAGCGTATTACCGACGTCCGCCACCGATTGGCGGTAGCGACCGAGCGGCTCGTGTCGCTATCGCCCTACAGCGTGCTCGCGCGCGGATATTCGATCACGCGCGATGCGACCGGTGCGGTTGTCACCGACGCGTCTGCGGTGTCGGTCGGGGAGACCGTGTCGGTGGAGCTTCGGAGCGGCAAAATCGTCGCCGATATCAAGGAGTGCTCGCGTGAAGAGCTTTGAACAACGACTCGCCCGGCTCGAACAGATCAGCGGCAGGATTCGCGACGGGGAAGTAGCGCTTGAGGAGGCGGCGGATCTGTTCGAAGAAGGCGTTCGCCTGGCGCGCGATCTGGAGAAGGACCTGTCGAAGATCGACCGCAAGGTCGACCGACTGGTCAACGAACCGACCGAGCCCGACGAAAAGCCGGTCCTGGAGCTGTTTCCGGAGATCGGCGGGCTCGACTCATAGCCAAAGATTATCGGGACAGGCGGCGGCTGAGCCGCTCCGACGGGACTATGCGCGCACCGATCCCGATCCCGAGTGCGTCGAACTCGTTTTGGTTGACTTCGAGCGCGTAGCGCGCCGGCAGCCGGGAAGGAATCGGTTCGAGCGACAATGGCTCCATGGAGTGGATTTCCCGGATCGCCAGGCGATCGTCGATGTACGCGATCGACAGCGGGATGATCGTGTTCTTCATCCAGAAGGACCGATGCGCGCTTTCATCGAACACGAAGAGCATGCCGTGTCGTGGGTCGAGCGACTCGCGCTCCATCAGACCGCGTTCGCGCGTCTCGGGAGTGTCGACTACCTCCACGTGGAAGGTCACGCTGCCGATGCGTAGCTCGTAGAGATTGCGGTCGTCCCTGCACGATGCGAACGATGCGGTTGCGACCAGCATAAGCGCGAGGGTCCGGACGTGAATACTCATCAGCCGAATGTACGCGTTCTGATCACAGACCGTCCAGAAACAGTTCGCGCGTCATCGCGTCGAGCGCTTCGGCGGCACGCCCGCCTTCGATCATCGCGTCGAGCGCGACCCGGTCGATGTACTTCACCGTGAGCGGCCGTTCGAGCGATATCCGGGTCGTCCCGTCGTCCCAGACGGCCGCGGACGGGTCAAGATCGACCGGCTCGCCGTAGCGTGCGACCAGCGCGGTGAACACCGAATAGTGATCGAGCCGGCGCCGGTTGAGCAGCAGCGATATCACGAAGAGCCGCTCGTCGCGGAACTGGAAGATCGCGCGTTCCACGAACGCGACGCCGGCGGTCTCGATGATCGGCAGCCGCGTCGAAGGCAGGAACGACACGTCCGCGTCGCCACGATACGCGAACTGCGCGTCGTTGCGCAGGAGCTCCTTGACCGTGTCGATGTCCATCCCGAGCTCGAGCGATGAGAAACCCCTCTGGAGCCCGTCGGTCTGCGCGGGTAGCGCGATGGCGATGAGAACCACCCCGACCGTTGCGAGCAGGAAGCGCCTGTTCATACTTTAGTATCGACACGAATCGGCCTGGCGTGCAGTCTCGTCGCATCGGAACCTATGCGGTATACTCGCAGCGTGGGTGGTGGACGTCTTTCGGGGGTGCAGCGGTACGCGCACGGAGTGAGGTTCGCAACGCTGATCTGCGCGGTCGCGATCGTCGCGTCGCTCGGATCGTGCGCGATTGTCGCCGGTTCGACGCTCGAAACGGTGATCGACGCCGAAAGCGCCCGGCGGCCGGTGTCGGGCGACGCCGACGCGTCGCCGGTGAGAGCCGATGAGCCGCGCCTACGCGTCATCACCCGACCCGATGACGCACGCGTGAGCATAGATAACCGGTACGTCGGTCGAACACCGCTCGACATCGACGATATCGCGCCCGGTCGCTACTGGTTGTACGTTGAGAAGGAAGGCTTCGTTCAGATCGAGCGGCGCATCACGATAGAGGAGCGCGGGTCGCTGGTCATCGAGCTCGAGCTCGAGCAGATCACAGGTTTTCTGCAGGTGGATACCGATCGCGCGGCGACCATCACGGTCGGCTCCAGGAGACTCGACGACGGGTTCGCCGAGCTCCCGATCGGGATCCATACGGTGAGGGTCGAGCGCTTCGGGTACCAGCCGCAGATCCACCGGGTGGTCGTCGACACCGACCGTCTCACGCGTCTGTCTATAGACCTGGAACCGGCTCCGTTCGCCGTAGACGGGTTCGCGGCGTCGCGCCGCGCATTCAACCCCGACAATCCAGGGCTCACCGGAACGGTGACCGTTCGCTTCCGGGTCACCGCTCCGGGAGACGGAACGCTCTTGATCCGGTCGCAATCTGGTGAACTCCTTCGGTCGATCGCGGTTGGCCCTTTTGCCGAATGGGACCAATCCGTGCTCTGGGACGGAACCGACAGCGGTGGACGCCGCGTTCCCGACGGAGAGTACCAGGCTGAGCTCGAAGCGATTGGCGGATCGGGCCAGAGCCAAATAAGACGGACGGCGGTCAGAGTCGACCGGTCGCTGATCGTCCGCTACCGGTCGATCTGGGGCGGCTACGCTGGGCTGCTCTACGCGCCGACGCTCGACCCGTTACCACCAGGACAGGTGCAGCTCTCCGGCCAGATCGCGGGTGCCGCGCTCCCGACCGCCGAAGGCTGGGTCGGTCGGTTTCCCGCGCGCATTGGTGCGCGCATCGGCGTCGCCCGCTCGGTTGAACTGGTCGTGCACGGGGGAGCGATTCTTCACGTCGCGCCCGGTTCCGAACGCTGGAGCGCCGGGGCCGCTGCGACCTGGGCGCCGCGGCAGGCGCGCGGCGCGACTGCCGCGAGCGTCGCCGCCGGTCTGGTCGGTGGCGCGCTCTACCAGAGCCCGATCGGTGGCAGCTACGCGGGTCCCGACAGCCAGGCGAGCCATCTCGGGTTCTTCGCGGGCGTGCCGGTTTCGCTGCGACTCGCTTCGGTCACCGCGACGATCTCCCCGGAGGTGCGGCTGTCGCCCGCGCCTGTCTGGTACGGTGGCTCTCCGCGACCCGACGAAGCGTGGGTCGGGTTCGGGTACCTCAGGTACGGTATCGCGGTGGATATCGGTGCCGTGACCGCGGGGGTGAGCGGCGCGCTTCGCACGACACCGTTCAGCGGACCGTTCGGCGTCGAAGCGCCCTACCTTGCAGGCGCCGAGGCGCACGTGGTTCTGCCCGGGCTTCCCGTTGTGGTCAGCCTGATTGCCGCTGCAGAGATCGAATCGAGCCGGAACTTCTACGCGATGGGCGGGTTCGGGGTCGGGCTCCTGTTCTGACGGTGACCCGTCCTACAGATTCAGGTAGATGAGAACGAGCGCGACAAACGCGACGACGATGATCGCAAGCGCGAGCGGCCAGACCCAGCGAGGGGTTGCCGGCTTGGTCGCGCCGGCCGGTCGCTCACGGTAATCGACGCGTTCGAATCCGGTTGCCCGCGTTGCGCTGTCTCCGGCGTACCCGCATGTCGGGCAGCCGCGGACGAAACTGTCGGCCTCTCCGACGTACGAGCAGACCGGGCATCGGACGGCCTCAAAAAACCGACCGCAGTGAGGACAGACTTTGGCGTGCGGACGGACCTCGTTGCGGCAGTTCTCGCAGAAGAAACGGCTGCGTTTCATCTGACGAAGAGGCTCTCCATCGCGATTCGGGCGAGCACGAACTCCTCCCAGATGCCGGCAGAGCTGTTTGCGGTCGCCACCTCGACAACCGCGTCGACCAGTCGTCCGTTGGTAGCGGTGCCAAGAACATCGCGCCAGATCTGCGCCTCAAGAAAGAACTCGCTGACCGCGAGGTTTCCGGCTACGATCGGCTCCGGAAGCGTCGGCACCCAGAGGAAGACGAAGCCTGGCGAGTGCGTCGCCGGCAGTTCGAGCGTCGCGATCGGGAGCGCCCCGTCGCGTTCGTAGAGGTAGAGAAAAAGCGATGTGCGCGACCCGATCGAGCTGTACGCCGAGATAGCCAGGTAGAAGTCGGTATCGGTCGCGACGCCCTTCACCCACTGGAGATCGGTGCCTCCCCTGCCCCATAGCAGGGTCTGATCTACGGTCAACGGCTCGCGGCCGTCGCCAAAGTCGGCAAAGGTACCGATCGGAGGGCGACCCCTGCCGCGGGCGATCTGAGCGTCACGTCCGACCCAGTCCAGGTACTGGTTGTCGATCCGGGGGAGCGCGAGCACATTGGCAAAGCTCGACGGAAGGAGCGCGGGATCGGGCGAAAGATGGCGTGGCTCGATCGGTATGTACGCGCGTCCGGCCTCCCGGCTCGTAAGCGCCCGAACCCGATCGGCGGTCAGGTGAAAGGTCGACAGTGAAAAACTTCCGCGCTCGAAGGAGAAGCCGCGCAGCGCGGCGTCGGCGACGACCGGCAGAAGCCCATCTACGGGTACCTGCCGGTAGCGCGCGTCGGGAGTGATCTCGGCGGCTGCCGCGTCAAGGACGTAGAGCGTCCCGGCGGTACGGTTGACCAGGTACCTGTCGACCGCGATCAGGTCGGGAGCGATGATGAGCGCGAGCACGAGTCCCGCCCCAAGCAGAATAGATCGCGCAAGTGGGTTCGGCGTCATACTTCTGGTATCGGCCATAGCGCTACCCTCCTTCACTTCCTGCGGACGACGAGGATCGTCAGGTCGTCGGACTGAACCTCTTCGAACAGGTTCGTGTAGTAGACGTACTCGCTTCGAAGGTCCTTCGCGTCGGGTCGGCGGTCGTCGGGCACCGGATGCGCGAAGTAGCGCCGGTACTCACTGAAGTGATCGCGCAGGAAGTCGTCGATCTTCCGGTCGACCCGAACCGGCTGCTCTGATCGGTTCTTCGGGTCGGGGGTGAGCCGGAACACCTTCTCCGCGGCCATGATCGCAAGCACGGTGTTCTCGGCAGTAGGGTCGAGCCCACGGTAGGTGAACAGTAGCCGTTCATCGGGCTCAAGGCTGCGCACCCGACGAAGCTGGAACGACCCTCCCCGCTGCACCTCTTCGACAATCCGCTCCCAGCGCGCGGTGGAGAACTCCTCCTTGACGAAGTTCTCCTTCTGATCGTACTCGATGCTCGACGGCGGATCGAGCGCCTTGGCGCTTGCCTCGATCTCAGCGGCCTCTTCGGCGGAGAAGAAGAGCATGTCGAGTCTTCCGTCGCGCATGAACCGAGCCGACTCTTCGATTCCGTCGGTGGCGAGCAGCATGAGGTCTCCGTGCGTGATCGACTGCGCCTTTTCCTGGAACATGTCGAACTCGAACACGCCGGTGGCGGGGGCCCCCGGGAGCATTACGAGCTCGACTCTGCCATCGCCGACCCGGTAGAACCGCTGTTCGACGTCGCCCGCGTGCGACATGCGAACCTCTCCGGTCGCGCCGTCGACGACGCCGACGACCATCGCCGCGAACATGCCTTCGAAGCCGCGATCGATGAGCAACTCGTTCACCGTCGTCAAGAGGTCGGTGAGGCCTGGAGGTCTCTTCGATGTACGCCACTCCCTGACGCGATTGAGGAAGATCGTTGCGACCTCGACCATGATGAACGCCGCGTTGACTCCGTGTCCAGACACGTCGCACTTGATGAACGCGTAGCGCGTTGCGTCGAGTGGTTCGAAGGTGAAGTAGTCGCCGGAAAGCGCGTCGGCGCCTTCGTAGTAGCCGTGGAACTCGAGTCCGTCGGTGTCCAGATGCGCCATCGTGAGCTTGCGCTTCTTGGTCCCGTCGAACGCGACCTCTTCGAGCGGGATGAACTTCTTCTGCAGGTCCGACGTGACGCGGAGCGCTCGTTCGGCTTCGGCGGCCACGGCGAGCGCGTAGGTCATCGTGTTTATCGTGTCGGCGAGTCTGAACAGCTCATCCTTCGAACGGAGTTTGATCTGGTACTCTTTGAGATCCGACTTGTCCACGGTATCCCGGATGTGCTCGACACCACGGACGAGCTTGTTGATCGGGCTGACAACGATCGTCGCGAGCAGGAGCGCTCCAAGGATGCCCGCGCCTACGGCGGCGAGCGCGATGAGCGCGGTGATCCCGAAGATGTCGCGCCGCGCCTGGTCGATCTGTTCGACGATAAGGTCGGTCCCGACGCCGATCCTCACCGTTCCCCGGAAGTAGCTCAGGTCGGTCGTGTCCGTGATGTCGAGCAGATCGATCGCCGCCGAGTCGGTCGGGAACAGCGTAACGTCGGGCTCGACGATGACCCGGAAGAACAGGAGATCGCTCACCGCCGGGTCGAACTCGCCGGTCACGAAGGGAGGAACCGACTGCACAGGATCGGAGAGCCGGGTAAGGCGAACCGGATCGGAAGCGAGCGCGCTTCTTGCAGACGCCAGATCGGATTCGATCTGATCGGCGCGGTCAGGAACCGTGTAGGAGCCTTCGTTCTCAAACCGGAACCCGACGAGCAGCGCAGCGTCGGCCGCAACGTCGTCGATCCCGATACGAAGCTGCTGATTGAGACTGTCGAAGGTAAGGCGCAGCCGCTGTCGATCCCGTTCGAGCGCGGTGGCGTCTCTTCCGGCGAACGCGATCGCGTCGATCTCCTGTCGCAGCTCATCGATGCGCGCAAACGTGAGTTCCCGCTCTTTGAGGAGTGAGTTCAACCGTGATCGTGACAGGCGATCGATCACAACGCGCAGCGTCTCTATCCGCTCGGACAGCGGATCCTGCAGGAGCGTCCGGCCCAGGAAGAGGACCGAATCATCGGGTACCGGCGTGCGGTCGGCACCCTGAGCCGCGCGTTCGTCGGTGAGCGCTTCGCGGACTGCCGGATCGGTGACGCCCGCGGCACGGACGACCGGATCGTTACTGCCCCAGATGTAGTTGACCGATTCGGCAAAGCCCGCCGGCGCGAAGGAGCTCACAGGACCCGTGATCGTCGCGTAGAGAGCCTCCTCCATCGCGCGCGTGCTCGCGGGTAACCCTTCGAGCGCAAGCGTATTGAAGTCGGGTTCCAGAAGCGGCTCTCCCGCTCCCGAGACCATGCTCTCCATCAGGACGTCGACGCGCTCCTTGAGCGCGCGGACGAGCACAGCCTGTTGGCTGTTCAGTGTCGCGCTCCCAAGGCCAACCGCGATCATCGCAACCACCGACACGACCAGGATCACGACGAAGAACGCGAACTTCGCGCGAAGACCGATTCCTCTCTGTTTCATCTGCGCAATCCTCTCTTCCCGCTGTTCGATGAGTCCGGGTTGACCCGATATGAGCGCGCGCGCTTCGAGCTTGAGCTGGACGCCCTCGCGCGCTACTGCAACCACGCGGCCGCCCGACAGAAGCGCGATCGTAGCGATCAGCGCGATCACCACCCACGCGATGAAGCCCGGCGGCGTGATCCGGAACAGCCGCGCCGTATCGGCGACGAGCGTCTGACCGACGAGCACCGTGAAATCGCCGAACTTCACCGTACCGTTGCGCTCGATCGTCAGGCGCGTATCGAAGAACCGCATCCCCCGTTCGGTGTGGAACAGGCCGATCAGATACTCGCCGCTCGATATGTTGTCCAGAAGCGGACCGGCCATCGTGCGGTCGGAAAACACCCGGAAACCGGGACTCGATTCGTCGAAGACGTAGTCGTACGGCGCGCGGCCGTCGCGGTCGAGCACGATCCGGCTGATCCGGCCGTCGGCGGTGAAGCCGCGGCCCACGATGTCGAGCGCGTAGCGTCCCAGGATATCGGGCACCGCGGCGACGGTTGTGATGATCGTGACCGGAATGTACTTGTTCATCCGGACGTAGAGCACCGCCGGGGGTCCAACGTTGCCAACCGAGTCAACCGCGCGTACGGTCAGCGCCCACAGGCCGTTGTCGTGGTTGTCGCGCGCGATCGCGGGTTCGGAATGCCGTGTTCCTGGGCGCGGTTCAACGACCGGAAGGCTGCGGACATCGACGTCCGTTCCGTGCGGTCCTATATAGACCAGATCCGAAATGTAGCTCGATACCACCTCAGGCTCGCCGTCGACGTCCACTTCGGGCGGGTTCCACGTGAGGCGGAAGGTGTTCGACGTGAGGAACCCCTCCTCGTCGAGCCGCGGCGTAGTGAAGGTCACGCGGGCCGGCGGCGTCGTATCGCGGAAGAAGGTCGCCGTTGTAGCCGGTGACCAGTTGCCCGCGCGGTCGAGCGCGCGGATGCGCAGGTGCCACTCCCCGTCGGCGTCGGCGGGGAAGACCGCGGTGGTCGACGGCAGCGCGTCGCGCGCGGGCACCGGTTCATCGGGATCGCGCGTCCACAGGTACCGGTACCCGACGATGCCCGAAGCGTCGGGTGCAGGAGTCCACGCGAAGGCGGCACTGTCTTCGGCGCTGCGCCGACCGATCGTGAAGTTTGCACCGCGAACGATCGGCGGCAACGCGCGCTGATCGGGCTCAAGATAGACGATCCGCGTCGGACGGCCCGGCGTGTTGTCGCTTCGGCTGTGCCAGAAGAAGTGGAGGCGTCCGCCAACCTGGGCTCCGGTCGGGGATGCGGCAAACTGGCGCGCGGAGGCGACCACTCTGCTCCAGCCGGATGCGTCGCGTTCGAGCAGCAGCACGTCACCGCCTCTGGCGGGATCGGTAACGCCTGCCAGGTAGAATCGCCCGTCGAGCATCGTCACGATCGGCTGGCTGTGCGCGATCCTCGCGTCGGCCCGCCGGACGGTGGAAGCAGTGAGAAGCTCCATCGAGTCGATGAGGTTTCCCGACCGATCCGCACGCGCAAAGGCGAGCTGCGGGACATTGGCCGTCTCGCGCCTGTAGGCGGCTTCGAACGCGACTCCGATCTGCGTCCCGTCGGAAACCGCCGATGGGCGGCGCATGACCAGGTCGGCGTAGTTTGCGACGCCGATGCGGGTCTGCGGTTGATCGGTCACGCGCAGGTAGAAGTGCGGGATGAGCGCACCTTCCAGGTCGAGGATCGGGATATCGACCGATACGCCCTCCTTGAGCGCGTGAGGGCGACTGCCTGCGGGATCGGAGGCGCCCCACGTTGCGCCGCTATCATCGGTGTAGATCGCGTACAGTTGCGGTGTATCGGGGACGGCGGGTTCGGTGAGACGGCCGTCGGCGTCGCGCGGCGGACTCGGAGGAACGATGTTTTCGCCGACGAAGAAGAAGACGTCGCGCTCACCGACCGCGACGTGAGCGACGTCGCTCTGCGGGCCGGTCTGTCCGGCATCAGCGGGGAGCGCGAGTAACCCTGGCCATTCCTCTCCGGTCTGGCTATACGCGTAGACGATCCGGTTCGCCGCCGCGTCGAGCCGTTCAAAGGTCAGAAACCAGCCGCCGTTGGCCGCCGCGAACACCGACGGCGCAACCAGTCGTATCTCACCGGGGATCGAGTGAACTACCCGAAACGGCCTGTCAGGAGCGTCGGCGATCCTGACGCGTATGAGCGTGGCTCCTTCTCCGTCACCGGTTTGCTGGTAGTTCAGCGTCACGATCGCGACGGCTCCGTCGGGCGCGACCGCCATATCAAAGACGGGAGGAACCGACGTTCCCTCAAAACGCAGACCTTCGGCGACCACGGTCGGATCGCTCCACGTCAGCCCATCGGTCGTCGATCGAACGATCACGCGAAGACTCCGGTTGCCCTCTTCTCCGACAATCTGCTGGTACGCGAGGACCGCGCCGTCGCGGTGCGACGCGACCTTCGGAAAACGGAAGTCGACGGCAGTGAAACCGACCGGAGGCTCAAAAAACACATTCTGGGCAAAACCATGAGCGCCCGCGAGAACCAACAGGAATGACAGGAAAAGGCGTCTCACCACCACAGACTATCCGGCCCGCTGTCGCCTGCGCAAGTCGTTGTAGAGCCGGTTGAACTCCAGGTCGCGCGCAGCGTTCGGGTTCTCGATGAGGTACCGGTCCATCAGCGTCAACGCCTGCGCGAACTGGCCCTGCGCGAGCAGTTCGCGCGCCTGACGCAGCACCGCGGTACCCTGCGCGTCGAGGTAGGTCTGCGTGGGTGCGTTGGGCAGCGCGAGCGCGCGGCGATGCGCGGTCAGCGCGCGTTGATAGCCGGGATAGATGTCGAGCGCTTCGTTGAGCAGCCGCAGTATCTGTTCAATCTGCGCGGTCGGAAGCAGCGCCCAGTCGCCGAACCCCTCGGCCTGGTCGATCCGGCGGTCCGCCTCTGCGCGAATGTCTGGTGGCGGCGTTGGAACCTGAACGGGCGGACGGAGAATCGGATCGAGCTGCGCAATCAGCTGCCTGATGCCGGTGACGGTCGCCGCGGAGACTCCTGCGACTCCGCTGACGACTTCGAGGATCGCCGACAGCCGTGACTCGAGCTCGAGCAACCCGTCGAACTGGTCATCGGTAATCTGGCGTGAGCTCAGCTGCGCGCGCGTCACGTCGGCGTCGGAGAGCGCTCCGTTGACAAGATTCTGGACAACGCGGTCGGGCGGCTCGGCGGCGACGGCGAGCGCGAGGCGTACCTCGAGCAGTCGCGCCTGGAAGTTCAGCGGTTGTTCGGTGAAAAACAGTCCGAGAGCCTGCTCTGCGGTACCGTACGATCCATCGCGATACGCGCCCCACGCGGTGTTGAGGATCTGGCTCAGACGGGAGAATCCCGGCAGATCCTCGCGCAGCACCTGCTCGGACTCCTGGCTGTACGCGGTGCGCGCGAGGCGAAGCAGCGCCGTGAGACTCGGATTCTGCTGAGTCGGGAAGACGTTCTCCCAGATCACCAATCCCTCTTCCAGCATATCGAGCGCGTCCAACCACTGTTGGTTGTCCACGAGCGGTCGCGCGTCATCGACGATCTGGTCGACGCGCGTGAA
>RECL01000023.1 GCA_007694025.1 Spirochaetaceae bacterium | reverse complement strand
TTCGCCTTGTCCGCGTACCTGGTTCGGTGCAGCTCGCGACTGAGGAGCACCTCACCGCGCACGGCACCCGTGAACGAGTCACTAACAGCGTCGGCGACCCCGTGCATTCGTCTGACGTTGGCAGTCACGTCGTCGCCGACAACTCCGTCGCCGCGGGTGACTCCGTACGCAAACGCACCGTCCTGGTACTGCAGCTCGATGCTCGCGCCGTCGAGCTTGTGCTGCACGACGAACTCGGCGTGGCCCGAGCGGTCGGCCCACTTGCGGAACGCGTCGGGATCGGCCGCCTTTTCCTGGCTTCCCATCGGCATCACGTGTCGTCGCTTCGCGAACCGGTCCGACCGGTCGGCTCCGACCTCGTGCAGGATCGGGTTCTCCGGGTCGATCCGGCGAAGCTCGTCCCACAGGAGATCGAACTGTGCGTCGGGGATCTCCGGCTCTCCGTTGTAATAGAGCTCCTGGTGGCGTCTGATCTCACGCTCGAGCTCGGTCACGCGGTCGCTCACGGCGCGTTCCCCGCGTCCATCGAGTCGGTGACAAGGCGCGCGACGATCGCAATCTCATCCGCTGACAGCGCGCGGTCGTAGAGCCGAACATCGCGAAGCTGTCCGCGCGCGTTGTAGTGCACGTACGGCTCGTCCATCATCGCCTGCGCGGTCATGAACAGCAGCGGAGCCTCCTCCACGAGCAGTCCACTGAAACCGGTCGAACGCCGCGCGACCATCCGCCCGTCGACGTAGAGCGACGCAACGCCGTCGCCGAAGCTGAACGCGACGTGCTGCCACACCCCGGTCCGTACCACGTTCGGTGCGCCGACCCACGAGTAGCGTCCGTCCCGGTCGACCACGAAGAGACTGAGCCCACCGCGCGACAGCTGAAGCGCAAACTTTCCGTCCGCCCGATCCGCGGTAGCGCGAGTCCACTTGGAGACCAGGTAGGTCGTATCGGACGTGGAGTCGGGCAGCACGGAGAATGATACCGTCAGCGCCTGAAGCGCGTTCAGCCGGTCGCTCGGGGCGATCGACAGGAACGTGCCGCTGCCATCGCTTGCGAGCGCCGCGCGTCCGGTCACCGGATCGCGCACGAACTCCATACCGTTGTTTACGATCGTGAATGCGCCGGCGCGATCGCCGGTTGACCCGCCGGCGCGGTCGCGGGCTGCCCCCCCGGCGCGGTCGCGTAGATCGCCCGACAGTGGCGCGTCGATCAACAGGCCAGCGGCCGGTGCGACGATCGAAGCAGCACTCTCGTGCGCTCGATCAAGCGCGGACACGGCGGCGATCGCGCCAGCGGCGTCGCCTTCGGCCGCGGCGGCGACTCCGGCACGGGCCGCAGCCGCAGGATCCGGCATCGAGTCGCCGGCGACGGGCCGGCTCGTGCTGGCGCCCGACGTATCGACCGGGCCGATCACGCCTCGTGCGACACGCGACCGGTCGATCTCAAGGCGGCCGTACTCGGTGTCTATCACGATCACCGCTTCGGTCATCCGTACGATCGTTCCCGTGATCACGTCACCGTTGACCAGCTCCAGCCGATCGGCGCGCACCGGCATCGGGCAGACTACCCCAGGGACCGCGAGGACAAGCGCGAAGAGGAGAATCCGACCGATGCGACTCCCGACGCCGCGCATGATCCGGCTCACCTCCCGATTCTGAACGAACGGATCTGGTAGGGTCCGAACTCCAGAGCGACTTCCGACGCGTAGCGCGCGTCGCCGGACGCGCGCGCGGCCTTGACCTTCGCATTCCCCTGTTCCAGCAAGTCGACCTCGACCATCCCGTCGAGCGCGAGCGCCGAGCGAAGCACCACGCGCTGCGTCTCACCGCGCGTCTCGTAGAGGCGTAGAATCATCCCCTTACGATCCTCAGCGAGCTTGACCGTCTCGACCTTGACCCGCCCCCCGGCGACGTCGAACCAAGACGACGACGCGCTACGATCGGCGCTACGCGAGACCAGAGGCGGCGAGTTCAGCTCGTGCGCCGTCTCCAGGAGCTCGCTCTGCGACCAGGTTCCCGAATGAGGGTAGTAGCCGAACGCGAACTCGTGCGTACCGATGTCGGCGACCGGATCGGGATCCTTCGGACTGCGTAGCAGCGTCAGATCGATGATCCCGTCGCGAAACGAATGCCCGTACTTGCAGTCGTTCACGACACCGAACCCGTAGTCTGCCTGCGACACGTCGGCGAACCGCTGAGCGGCAACCTCAAACTGCGCGGCGTCCCAGCTCGTGTTCGCATGGCCCGGCCGGGAAACCGCGCCAAACTGGATCTCATACGTCGCCGTCAGCGCGTGCACCGCGGGTTCCGCCGCGACGCGAAGCTGTTTGTGCGATTCGTTCCACTCGGCGGTGTTATCGATCCGCACGAGTCGGCTGCCTGCTTCGAGCACAATCAACTGATCGATCGTCGACCCGCCGACCGTCAGTCGCTGCGCGATCACCGCGCGCAGCGGCCCTGTTTCGACCACCGTACGCGACACGAGCTTCGCCTGCTCGGGAGTCGTTTCGCGGTAGTAGTGGCTTATGTCCCACGCGTCCCAGCTGTACGGGTAGTCCTCCCACAGAAGAAGCCGGTTCGCCGGTCCGGCGAGCGTCTCGCGCGCGTGTTCGATATCGTAGATCGACGCGATCGTGCCGTCCTTCGCAAGCCGCACCCGTACCA
>RECL01000008.1 GCA_007694025.1 Spirochaetaceae bacterium | reverse complement strand
CTCCACGGCAGCCGAGCTGTACGACCGCGGCCAGGCGGTCTGCGCCGCGCTCAACCAGGAGATCGCCGGGTTCATCGAATCGGCGTTCCGCGTCGACTCAAAGCTCGAGCTCGAGTTCGAGATTGTCTACGACCGGTTCTACCTGCCGACCGTGCGTCACGCGGTCGGCACAGAGGCTCGCGGACGCGCGAAGGGGTACGCGGGACGCCCGATCGGACGCGACGGGCAGCCGGCGGCGATCGACGTCAAGGGGATGGAGGCAATCCGTAGCGACTGGACTCCGGTCGCGCAAGAGTTCCAGCGCGAACTGCTGACGCTGCTGTTTGCCGACGCGTCGCCCGACGAGATCCACGGCTGCGTTGCGCGGTGCGTCGGTGGGGTGCGCGACGGGACGCTCGACGACCGGCTTGTCTACTCGCGCAGGCTCAGAAAAGGCGTCGGTGCGTACACGAAGAGCAAGCCTCCCCACGTCCAGGCGGCCGAACTGCTGCCACCCGAGGACCGGGACGGCGACATCGCGTACGTGATCACGACCGCCGGGCCGCAGCCGATCGCGGCGATGACCGCTGCGATCGATCACGAGCACTACGTTGATCGACAGATACGACCGATCGCCGAGCCGATCTGCGAGGTCGCGGGGGTCGACCCGTCCGCGCTGTTCGAGCCGACCGATCAGCTGTCGCTTTTTTGAGGAGGGAGTATGCCACCAACGTTCGACGCGTCAGCCGAACCCGCGGTCGCGATCCGCGCGGCGACCACGGCGCTTGTCGCTGCGGTTTCGCGGCTGCGATTCGCGCCGCCGGTCAGCGTCGTCTACAACCCGCTCGACTACGCGTCGGCGGTGTGGGAGCGCTACGTCGCGCGATTCGCGTCGACGAAGTGCCGCGTCGTCTTCCTGGGGATGAACCCGGGTCCGTGGGGCATGGCGCAGACCGGTGTCCCGTTCGGTGAGATCGACGCGGTTCGCGACTGGATGCGCCTGGATGCGCCGGTCGGCCGGCCGAAGACCGAACACCCGAAGCGACCGATCGAAGGATTCGCGTGCACGCGCAGCGAAGTCAGCGGTCGCCGACTCTGGGCGCTGATGCGCGATCGGTTCGGCGACGCGGAGGGTTTCTTCCGGGAGCACTTCGTCGCGAACTACTGCCCGCTCGTGTTCATGGCCGAATCGGGGCGCAACATCACGCCCGACAAGCTCCCCGCCGCCGAGCGCCAGCCACTCTACGCGGCGTGCGACGACTCCCTGCGCGCGACGGTCGACGCGCTCGCGCCCGACACCGTGGTCGGCGTCGGACGCTTTGCGTGCGATCGCGCTACCGCCGCGCTCGCCGGGACGAGCGCCGGCACGATGCCTCGCGTCGTCAGCGTCCTCCACCCGAGCCCGGCGAGCCCCGCCGCGAACCGCGGTTGGGCGGCGGCCGCAACACGGATGCTCGTCGACGCCGGGGTGTGGTCGAAGTAGCCTGCTCGGTCGGAGGTGGCGGTTCAATCTTGGAACCGACTTCAGTACCCTGTCAGTATGGACATCGAAGGCTACCTGGAAGAGATTGGCGGATGGGTCATCACAAGCGGACTGCAGATCCTGCTCGTAATCGTCGTGATGCTCGTCGTATCGAAGGTGCTCCACATCGCGGTCAACCGCGCGATCGGACGCGTCGCAAAATCCGATGATGCCGAACAGAAGAAACGCGCTGATACGATGCGGTCGACGATCAATTCGCTTGTCAGTGTCGCGGTATTCACGGTCGCACTTGTGGTCGTCCTTGGACAGCTCGGGATAGAGATCGGTCCGATCCTGGCCGCAGCCGGTGTGCTCGGGCTCGCGGTCGGTTTTGGCGCGCAGACGCTCGTCGCCGACCTGATCAGCGGCTTCTTCATCCTGCTTGACGACCAGATCCGGGTCGGCGACGTCGTGGAAATAGCCGGTAAGGGAGGCCTGGTCGAGAAGGTGAACCTGCGGATGATCACGCTCCGCGACCTTGCCGGCAACGTGCACTTCGTCCGCAACGGCAGTATCGGAACGGTGACGAACATGACCAAGGAGTACTCGCGGTACGTCTTCGACATCGGCGTCGCGTACCGCGAAAACGTCGACGAGGTGATCGACGTGATCCGGATCGTCGACGAAGCGCTCCGTAGCGACCCGACCTACTCTGATTCGATCCTCGAGCCGATCGAGATCCTGGGCCTCGACGCGTTCGCCGACTCCGCGGTGATCGTCAAGGCGCGGACCAAGACCAGGCCGATCAAGCAGTGGGAGGTTGGCCGCGAGTTCAACCGGCGTCTGAAAAAGGCGTTCGACGCGCGCGGGATCGAAATCCCGTTCCCGCACGTCACGCTCTACATGGGCCAGGACAAGTCGGGCGACGCGCCGGTCCTGCGCGTCGGCCGCGACACCGCGCGGGCGTGAATCACCGGTTGCCGAACTCCAGGTCGACGACGATCGGCAGGTGGTCGGAGTAGCCGTAGCCGGTCCTGCTGTCGTAGCGCCGTGGGGTACCGCTTGAGGTGAGTAGCCGCTCGTCGGTTACGACGCGCATCGCCGCGTGCGCGATCGCGTCGGGCCGGGAGACCGCCACGAACGCGTGATCGAGCCGCTCCCACTCTCCGCGGAAGAAGTAGGTCCCCGGCGCGTCGACTCCGGTCCACAGCGTGAACCAACCGTCTCCGGCC
>RECL01000009.1 GCA_007694025.1 Spirochaetaceae bacterium | reverse complement strand
GGTCGGCCGAGGCTCGCGGGGTGCGGCGTTGGCGCCGTCCGCCCGATCGACGGCCCCGGTCCCGCCGCGGTAGAATGGCCCGTCCATTCTGATTTCGCCAGGAGGTCACATGGCATCGATCGTACTGTCTGGAACCGAGCGCCCGGAGCTCCAACCGGCTACGGCGCTTCGGGCGCTGCTCGACGGCGCTGCGACGCGCGCGTTTACCGCGACGACACCGGAGTCCGCTGCCGCGTGGCAGCGCGAGACGCGCGCGTCACTCGCAGAGCGGATCGGCTTCCAGGATTGGCCGGCCGTCGATCCGGCGCCCGAGTCGATCGAGTCGGTCGGCCGCGGTGACCTGGTGCGCGAAAAGATAGTGATCCGCACGTCGCGGCATACGCACCTGCCGCTCTACCTGATCCGACGCCGCGATCTGCAGACGCCCGCGCCCACGGTGATCGCGTTCCACGGGCACGGGTACGGAGTGAAGGACATCGTCGGGCTCTGGGAAGACGGGAGCGAACGCGAAACGCCCGACGGCTACCATACCGACTTCGCGCTCGCGCTCGCGCGGCTCGGCTTCCTGGTCGCGGCGCCCGAGATCTCGTGCTTCGGCGAGCGGTCGACCGACTTCTCGCACCTTGAGCGACCCTTCGGCGGGCCGGTTCCGAGCACGTGCGCGCACACGAGCGCGCTCGCGTTCCACCTGGGCGGGTCGACGGTCGGACTGCGCGTCCTGGATGCACGACGACTGGTCGACTACCTACTGACGCGCGACGACGTCGACGGCGAGCGGATCGGCGCGATGGGGATCTCCGGCGGCGGGATGCAGACGTTCTTTTCGATGTGCATCGACGAGCGGATCCGCGCCGGCGTCGTCAGCGGCTACTACTGCAGCCACCGGTTCAGCATCTTCGACGTCTTCCACTGCCCATGTAACTACGTGCCAGGGCTCGCCGAGTTCGGAGACGTGCACGATCTGGTCGGGCTCATCGCGCCACGACCGCTCTTCGTCGAAGCGGGCACGCACGACGAGATCTTCCCGGTCGAGGGGGTCCGCCGCAGCGTCGACCTGGGGTCGAGGGTCTACCGGGTGTTCGGCGCGTCGGGCTACCCGGAGGTCGAGTACTTCGAGGGTCGCCACCGCATCAACGGAGATGGCGCGTACCGCTTCCTGCGCGAGCGGCTCGCGGGCGAGCGAACCGAACCCGTGCGGCTCGCGTAGCGTCAGGCCGGATCGATCGGCAGCCGGAAGTACTCGCGCGGATTGCTGTAGAGCCACGCGATCGCGATCTCGCGCGCAGCCTCCAGATCGATGAAGTCGGTATCGACAAGCTCGGCGAGCGCCGACGCGACGCTGTCGCGCGCGAGCTTCGCGTACGCCCAGCTCAGGTGCGGCTGATCGCCGCCGACGTCGCTACCGAACGCGTGGACTTTCGTGAACGGCACGGCCGACACGCTCTGGACCAGGAGCCTGTGCGCGTAGACCGGGTCGATCTGTTGCGCCCAGCAGAAGTTGATCCGGACGTTCGGGTAGTTCTTCGCCAGGAAGAGGAGATCGCCGCCGTACGGCCAGTTCGCGTGAAAGAGGTCGAATCGAACATCGCGGTGAACCTCCAGCACGACGCGCAGATGCGCGGCGTTCCCCTTGGCCACGTCGTTGTAGTTCATCGCCATGTGCCCCGTGTGATACTGCACCGGAAGGTCCATCTCGCGCGCGATCCGCAGAAAGCAGTGCATCAGCCAGTCGCTGAGCGCGTGACCGCTCTCGCCCCACTCGATCGCCTGCCGTGGATCGGCCAGGATCCGGTTGAAGAGCGCTTCGGCGTCGGCCTTCGTCGCAAGCCGATAGTCGATCCTCCGCTGGTAGGCCGACTGGTCCTTGAAGCAGACCGCGCCGCACTCCTTCCACTTCCCGAAGATGAGCCGGCACATGTCCACGTACTCGTCGAGCGATGTCACGCGACTGCCGATCGCCCGCTCGATCTTTTCGATATCGGTGCGCCGCGTGATCGCGTGGAACTGCGGGAGCGATATCGCGAGGTACTGGTTGGGAAGCCCGTGGTAGCTTCCGTCGACGATGCTCGCGAGCGGGGGCCAGTTGTCGGTCACCCTGGCACGGATCTTCGCGTCGGCAAGCGGCTGCTCATACCGATCGGGGTCGGAGTAGTCGGGGATCCGCGTCGACCACTCGCGCAGGCTGTCGAGCGTGACCTCATCCGACCCGAAGACGTACTCCATCGCGTAGCGCGCGCCGCGACCGTAACCGGTATGGCGCGCCGCGCGGTACGCCGGCTCGAAGAGCTTCCACCGCTCCTCGATCGGAACCGAGGCATCGAACATCCGCTCGGCCGTCTCCGATCCTGATGCGGACGCCAGGTCGTGCGTCAGATAGAATCCGGAGATGAACTTCAGGATGTCGGTCGTGCGCGCGGGCGCGACGTGGTGCTCGTGCGCGTCGACGAGCGGCATCTGCTCGACATCGGCCCGCAGCGTCTGGTACGTATCACCTCGCACTCTTCCCTCCATCCGGCGCAGCAGCCGGTCTACAGCGTCACCACCGTGCCGGTCTGCGCCGCGCGCGTCGCGGCTTCGACCAGTCGTACGCCCTCAAGACCGATCCGAATCGGAACCGGCGAAGCCCCCCCTTCACGGACGCTCGCGATGAACGCGGCATTCTCTGCGACGAACGCGTCGTC
>RECL01000219.1 GCA_007694025.1 Spirochaetaceae bacterium | reverse complement strand
TAGATCGGCATACCCGCCAGCTTCATCAGCCCGCTCCGCGTGACCGACGCGCGGTCGACCGACCAGAGCACCGCGCCGGGGACGTAGACGACCGAGTCGATCCCCGCCCTGACCGGAAGCCGGTCGAGTATCTCCGGCGAATCGACCTCGCTCCACAGGAACATCACGTCGCTCTTCATCCGATCGTCGTTGGTCCACGACTCGGGGAGTCGCTGCATCACAGCCTGGTACTCGTGGAGGTCACGGACGACGACCCTGATCGACAGCCCGAAGTCGCGCATGATCGCCGACTCAAGCGTGGCGGTTAGTTTGGAGCGGTGAGACTCGTTATGGCGGAACACGATATTCCCCGAGTTGATGTAGGTCTCCACATCGCTCATCCCGGATGCTTCGAAGCCCGCCTTGAGCGCTTTCATGTCGATCTTGTTCTTCCCGCCGACGTTGATTCCCCGCAACAGCGCAACGAACACCATGCGTTCACGGTACCACAGAGCTACGGCCGGGGAGAAGGCGTACCAGTCAACGATTTCTGTTGACTTTGACCAAAAGCTGATCGACTTTCTCATCAATTTTGCAAGGCTTCGGAGGTCATGCATGGTGGGTTCCGGTCCATTCCGCGCGCGCGCAATCGTACGCGCGTCTGTTACCGTTCTGATCGTCGCTCTCATCGGGCTGGTTCCCACCGCGTGTGAGGTCCCGACAGGAGCGGATGATCCTGTCGCGACGATCGAGGTGTCCGGCAGCGTCCGCCTGCGTACGGTTGACGATGGGGTCGCGATTGCGCCGATTCCGGGCGCGACGGTCGAAGCCTGGGTGGGCACTTCACGCGTCGGCCAGACCACGACGGGCGTTGACGGAGCATACACCATCACCGCGACCGGAGGCGACCTGTCGTCGGTCTCGATCGTCGTGAGCGTCGAGGGGTTCAGCGCGAATCTCTACGGAGGGCCACACTCCGTCTACGCCGGCGCAACGCGCGCCGTGGATGGGCCGCGGGTCGGTCTGACGTTCACGTTCGATGAAGACGACGACTGGTTCTCGGTCACGCTCGCAGACGAGACCACGAAGATAGGCGCGTTCTACCGCATCCAGGAACAGGTCGGAACCGCCTACTACGTCGCAAACATCGGGCAGCTCCAGGCGATCGCACTCGCATCGGGAGCCGAAGGCAATGGGTACACCTACCGGCTCGTCCGCCCGATCGATGCCTCCGCTACCGACACTACCGAATGGGACGCGTGGACCGGCGAGGGCGGGGGCTTCCTGCCCATTGGCTGGAGCTCTGGAGCCCGCTTCGAGTTCGACGGGAACGGCTTCGCCGTCGCGAACCTCACGATCCGAAACAGAAAGTCCGGCTTCGCCGGTCTTGTCGGGCAGCTCTCTGATGGCGGTATCGTCCGGAACATAGTATTGCAGAATATCACCGTGGCCGAATCCACAGACGCGGGTGGCGTCGCTGGGGTCAATGAAGGCGGGACGATCGCGAACGTCCGCGTCTCCGGCAGAATCGAGGGTACCAGTTTCGTCGGAGGCATCACCGGCAGGAATTACGACACCGACGATAACACCGGAACCATCACCAACGCGGTTGTGACGGCGGAAGTCATAGCCGCGTCTTCCGGTACCAGCGCCGGCGGACTGGTCGGTTGGCTTGGTACGCGAACGTCAGGGGGAGTCACGCCGGACGCGATCGTCTCATCGTCGTTTTCGGGTGTCGTCAAGGTGCCGGGCGACGGTGATCCGGCCGGAGCCAACGCGGGAACCCTCGTCGGAGTGACGGAGGTGGAAACAGCTGATCCCGGTGACGAGGCCACCTGGCTCGCCGGTATCAGCGGTTCGACGTCGACCGGCCGCGTCGCAGACGTGGATACCGGAGCCACGATCCACACCAGGCGCGTGGGCAGCGTCTTCGGCGGCGAGTAGTCCGCCCGCGGGCTCTACGCTACCGCCTGCGGGTGGCCGTCGCGGACCAGGTCGGAGAGGTCGGCGGCGCGGGCGTTGCTCTTCACCTGCTCGACGTTCTTGCATCCGGGGATGACCGCGGTGACGGCCGGGTTCTTGAGGCACCACGCGAGCGCCCATTCGGCTATCGCGACGCCCTTTGGGACCTCATCGCGGCCGATCTGCTCGACCTCACGAAGCCGTTCTTCCACCTTCTCACGGTCGTGCCGGCTGCGTACGTCGGTCTTGTCGAAGGAGGCTCCCGGCTTGTACCTGCCGCTCAGATACCCGCTCGCAAGCGGCACACGCGCCAGGACGCCCAGATCGTGCTGTTCGCAGAGCGGGAGCACCGCCTCTTCGGGCGCACGGTCGAGCCGGTTGTAGACCACCTGGATCGCCTCTGCGCCGACCTCCGGCGCCTTACCGGTCTGGTAGTCGTTCGTGTTCGCCCCGATCGAGATGCCGATGTGCCGGACCTTGCCCTGCGCCTTCAGCTTTGCGAGTTGCTCCCACAGTGCCGGGTTGTCGAAGACGTCGTCGCCACCCGAATGGAACTGGAGCAGGTCGACGTAGTCGGTGCGCAGCGCGCGCAGCGAATCTTCCAGCTGGCGCGTGACGCCGTCGGCGTCCCAGATCTGGTCGCGCTCAAAAAGCCC
Organism: Spirochaetaceae bacterium; assembly: GCA_007694025.1. Lineage (GTDB taxonomy): Bacteria > Spirochaetota > Spirochaetia > DSM-27196 > SLST01 > SLST01. The sequence goes on along the minus strand of RECL01000219.1, from coordinate 10,717 downwards.
CGTGAACCGGTGACCGAACTTGGTCGCGATGAACCACTTCTCCCGCTCGCCCGGGAAGGTCTCCTCAAGCGCGCGTCCGATGAACTGCTCCGACAGATGATCGCCGTAGCACTCGGCGGTGTCGATGAGGTTGATCCCGACCTCGCGCGCGGCGACGAACATCGCGTTCACCTCCGACTGCGCGAACTCCTTGCCCCACTCGCCGCCGAACTGCCACGTGCCCATGCCAACGACCGAAACCTTCTCCGCTGTTCTGCCTAACCGTCGATACTTCATGGTCTGAGCCTACCGCGAATGGTCGCGATCGAAAAGCGGTGTGTGTCTCGGTCGTCTCACGCGCGACGCGCAGCGAGCCCGCGGGCGGCTCTCCGACCTCTACCCCCGGTCGGTGAAGCCGTCCCACCCGCCAAAACAGTCGCGCCAGTACCGCTCGATCTGTTCGCGCAGGTCCACCGGCAGGCGCGCCGAGACCGGGAATGCCTCGGCTCCCGCGAGTTCGGACACGACGCGCGCGTGCGCGTCGATCATCGCCGCGATCAGCGTGAGATCGAGCTTCGAGCGATCGTCGTCCGGCTGGTGGTGGTAGAAGCGTCCCGCGGTGCAGTTCGCGCGGTACACCCAGTGTCCCGGAAGCCCCGCTGCGTGGAACGGGAACGCATCCTGGTACGGGACCGTGTCGATCGTGTAGTCCGAGAACACGCCGTGGCCCTCGATGAGCTCCTGGAGCCAGCCGGCGGTGGCCCCGTCGGCGCAGACGTGCAGATCGAACCACCCCATCCGCGAACCGAAGCTGTCGAAGTTGCAGACGTATCCGCCGCGCCGTTCGACTTCGCTGCGGTGCGTACGCACGTACGACGCGCTCCCGACCGACAGTTGCTCCTCCGCGCCAAAGGAGATCAGCCGCACCGGGCGTCTGCGCGGGATCGGCGCGAGCAGCCTCGTGAGCTCTATCACCGCGGCGACGCCGGTCGCGTTGTCGTCCGCTCCCGGGCTGTCGGCCTGCGTGTCGTGGTGTCCGCCGACGAGCACGATCGGCTGGTCGTCATCGATCGGGGCGGCCGCCGTCGGAAGCAGCTCTGCGATCACGTTCTGCGACTGCGAATCGACCGGGCCTCCGACGATACGCACGCGCGCCGATCGCGCGTTGGCGAACCGCCACGCGTGCTGGTACGGGACCGCGACCGTCGGCACGACGCCGTACGCGTGCACGTACGCGGGGAACAGTCCGTCCGCCCGCGGCTCTGCAGCCGGGTAGCGTACGTCGACCAGAATCAGGAACGCCGGGCCCGCCGCGATCAACCGCCGGTAGTGGTCGGGGTTTTCGATGTGCGTCCCGAGCAGCATGACCGCCTTGCCGCGATACAGGTCGTACGACTCGCGGCGCAGCATCGGCGGCTCGACGATCACAAGGTCGCCTTCGATCGTCTGGCCGTCCGTTCCGACCGATCCCCCGACCGTCGAACACGGCACCTCCTGCCAACGCCCGTCGTGCAGGAACGCGCACGACTCTTCGGTGACCCGCCGCGACCGGACCGGAAACCGTTCGATCGTGACTTCGGCGCCGTGAGCGCGCATCGTTTCGGCGATGTAGTCGGCGGCGGCCGCCTCCTCGGTTGATCCCGCCAGACGCGGTCCTATCGTTTCGGAAAGCCACGCGATGTGGTGATCGATTAGTCGTGGGTCGCAGTTCTGCATCCGCCGATTGTACCGCGCCGAAGCGCGCGGCGATAGACGTCGGCTGTGCCACTTGCAGCGAGGCGCAGCTTCGCCTACTGTGTAACGTACCGGAGGACAAATTGGCCATTCAAGTAGCGAAAGTAGTATTGAAGAGCGTGACCGATGCATCGGGTCTTGAGGAGTGCGTCCGGAAGGGGCAGTTCAAGGCCGATGAGGTTATCGCCGTCATTGGCAAGACCGAAGGTAATGGCGGCGTCAACGACTTCACCCGAATACTTGCAGACAGGGCGTTTCGCGAAATGCTGCTGAAGCTCGGTACTCGCTCCGCCGAAGAGGTTGCGGAAGTGCCGCTGGTCTGGTCGGGTGGTTGTGACGGCGTGATCACGCCGCACGCGACGATCTTTGCGCGTACCGACTCGAAGGGTACCCCCGGGAAGTCCCGGCTGGTGGTAGGCCAGGCGATGAGTCCGCAGATCCTTCCGGAGGATATCGGACGCCTTTCGATGGTTGAGAAGGTCGCCATTGGCGTGAAGAAGGCGATGGAGGCCGCCGGCATCACCGATCCGAAGGACGTTCACTACGTGCAGACCAAGACGCCGCTCCTGACTGTGGACGCGGTGCAGGATGCAGAGAGTCGGGGCAAGACGGTCGCGTGCGAGGTCCACGAGTCGATGGGCGTCTCCAACGGAACCACCGGACTCGGTATTGCCGTCGCCCTTGGTGAGGTGAAGAACCCGAAACCCGAAGACGTCTGCAAGAATCTCGATCTGTACTCATCGGTTGCTTCGTGCTCGTCGGGTGTCGAGCTCGACCGCGCTCAGATCGTTCTGATGGGCAACGTGGATGGAGCCGGTGGGCGCTACCGAATCGGGCACAGCGTCATGAAGGATGCGCTCGACATCGACGGAATCTACGATGCGATCCGCGACGCCGGACTTGACCTCCCTGAGCGGCCGCGTGCTTCAGACCTGGGCGATCGTGTGGTGAACTGCTTCATGAAGTGCGAGGCCGACCGCCGCGCGCTGCTGCGTGGTCGTCGCCAGATCATGCTCGATGACTCCGACGTCTCCTGGCACCGCCACGTGAAGGCCGCGGTTGGCGGTATCGCCGCGACCGCGATCGGCGACCCCGCTGTGTTCGTGTCGGTCGACGCGATGCACCAGGGCCCGCAGGGCGGCGGTCCGGTGATCGCCATCGTTGATCTTGGCGAGTAGCACAGCCGGAAGGGCTTGCGCGCGGCGCTGGTTGGTCGTGTGCGCGCCCTGTCCCGGGGCCGTTGACCGGTGGTAATACTGCAGTTATACTGCTGGTATGAAGACTGCGATCTCACTGCCGAATGACCTTTACGCCGATGCAGAGCAGACCGCGCGTGCGATGGGAATCCCGCGAAGTCAGCTTTTCGCCCGAGCCGTGGCGGAGTACATAAAGAGACACCGACGAGAGCGAATCACCGAGCGACTGAACGAAGTCTACGACGGATCGGTCGATCGGTATCCACCCGACGTGCCGACTGACGCTTCGCTCGATTCGCTCAGAAAGCTGACCAAAAATGACACGTGGTGAGATATGGTGGGCCGACTTCGGACTGCCGTTCGGTAGCGAGCCTGGATTCCGGCGCCCGGTGCTTATCGTACAGGATGACGCCTATACGCGGAGCAGGCTCAGCACGGTGATAGTTGTTCCGCTTTCGACGAACCTCGAACTGGAGAACGCCCCCGGAAACGTCTTTCTGTCCCGCGATGAGTCCGGACTGTCCAAGGACTCGGTTCTTGTGGTCACGCAGCTTACAGCCCTGGACAAGCAGAGACTGGTCGAGCACGCGGGTCGAACAACCCCGGAGACTGGGGAAGCAGTGGAATCGGGGATCAGGATGGTGCTGGGAATGGCCTGATCCGCGAGCCGCCCGGCTTTTGTCCCGAGACAGCGTCTGCTATCATGGAGCCGTTCGGTCGGAACGCGCACCAGCAGCACCGCGGCAAGGAGAGCCCATGGCCCAGCCAAACATCATCTATATACACACGCACGACACGGGCCGCTACATCGAGCCCTACGGCCATCCGATTCCGACCCCCAACCTCCAGAAGATGGCGGAGGACGGGACGCTGTTTCGCCAGTGCTTCAACGCCGCTCCGACCTGTTCGCCAAGCCGCGCGGCGCTGCTTACCGGACAGTATCCGCACCAGAGCGGGATGCTCGGGCTCGCGCACCGCGGCTTCGCGCTCAACGACTACTCACAGCACCTGGCGGCCTACCTTGCGCGTAACGGCTACGAAACTGCACTGAGCGGTGTCCAGCACGAGGCCCCGTTCGATAGACGCGATGAGCTCGGGTACACTCGATTCCTGGAGGCCGAACCGTACGACGCCGATCTCGCGCGCGCTCGCCTGAAGGCGCGAGGGTGGAAGGGGCACGAGATCGAGGGCGGGATGCACACGATCGGTGACCGCGCGAAGGTCCCGGCGGTGGTACGCTTCCTGCGAGAGAAGCACGAAAAGCCGTTCTTCCTTTCGTTCGGCATGGTCAGCACGCACCGAATGTTCCCGAAGGCCGACGCAGACATCAACCCGAACTATCTGACGCCGCCCGCGCCCATCCACGACAATCCCGACACCCGCACGGACATGGCCGAGTACGCCACGATGGCGCGCTGCGTCGACGACTGCGTCGGAGAAGTGCTACGAACGCTCAAGGAGACGGGCCTTGACCGCCAAACCTTCGTCTTCTTCACCACCGACCACGGGATCGCGTTCCCGAAGATGAAGTGCCACCTTTACGATTCCGGCATCGGCGTCGCGCTGATCGTCCAGCGCCCGGACAATCCGACGGCCGGTACGGCGGTCGACGCGCTGGTGTCGCACGTGGATCTCTACCCGACGCTGTGCGAAGTGGCCGGACTGCCTGTACCCGACTGGGTCGAGGGTACGTCGATCGTGCCGCTGCTCGACGGAACGGCGCACAAGGTTCGCGACGAGGTCTTCTCTGAGGTCACCTACCACGCAGCCTACGAGCCGATGCGCTGCATCCGCACCGAACGCTACAAGTATATACGCTACTTCGACGACGACATGGACCTGGTCGTGAAGCCGAACATCGACGACGGGTACAGCAAGCAGTTCCTGATGCGAAACGGACTCCTTGAGGCCGGACACGACCCGAAGGAGATGCTGTTCGACCTCTACTTCGATCCGGCCGAGCGCGAGAACCGTGTGGATCATCCGGGATACCAGGACGTCCGCACCGAGCTGTCGACTCGACTCGAGTCGTGGATGACGCAGACCAACGATCCGCTTCTCAATGGCGCCGTTCCAAAGCCGGAAGGCGCGCGGATCAACAGGAAGCGTGGTCTGGAACCGAGCGACGCCGACTGGGAGGAGTGATGGAGGTAGGGACCCCCATGAAGATCGGCCTGATAGGGAATTGGGGTCACCATGGGGCCGTGCTCGAGGAGACCGACGCGATGCCGGACGTCTCCGTGGTCGCGCTGGCTCAGGGCTTTGAAGGCGAGGATCTGTCGTCGCTGGAGACCCGGTACGGCCACGCCGCGTCGCGCCGTGGAGTCGGGCCGGATCGGCGAGGTGAAGCTCCTCAATGCGAGGAAGTCGTACAAGTTCAGCGGTTCCCGCAGCGGCTGGATCGCTACGCGCGCCGGCTACGGCGGCACGCTGCCGTGGATCGGGATCCACGCGCTCGACTTCATCGACTCGGTCCTGCCGGTTCCGTTCACCAGCCTTTCGGCGATGCACGGCAATCTGGCGCACCCGGAGGACCCGGAGTGCGAGGACGTCTGCACCATCAATCTCCGGCTTGAAAGCGGTACACTCGGCTTCCGTACTACGCGCCGATCATCCGGGGCTTCCCCGCAGCCGGAAGCGCCGGACCCACGGACGTGACCACGCGCAGTTTCTACCTCACGCACATCGCGCTGTGCGCACGCGACGCCGCCGATACCGGAACGGTCATCAACGACCTGACTCCCGGCTGGGATGCGCAGCGCACAGTGCGTGAGTGATGAACCCTACCAGAACAAAGACTTGACCATCGTCTGTGCGGGAAGTAAGTTAGCAATCGATAACTAATCGAGCCACGGAGGATCGATGCGAGACCTGACCGACCGACAGCGCCAGATAGTCGACCACGCGATCGAGATGATCGGTGAGGGCGGACTCTCAGGGTTGACGATGCGCCGACTCTCGGAGCGGCTCGGCGTCACCGAGCCGGCTCTCTATAGGCACTTCGAGAACAAGACCGCGATCCTTGCCGCGATGCTCGGCGTGCTCGAGGCCGAAACGTACGAACGCCTGCCGTTCGATCAGACCGCCACCCCCGATGCGCTTGCCGCGCACTTCGATCGGCTCTTCGCGCTGCTCACCGAGCGCCCGGCGCTCGCGACGGTCGTCTTCCTCGACGAGTTTGCGACGACCGATCCGGAGCTGAAGTCGATGGTCAGCGAGCTCCTCGCGAAGAACCGGGAGCGGCTTGCGACTGCTTTCTCCGCGATGCGGACGCACGGTTTGGACGGCGCCGTTCCGGTGGGGGCCACCCCGCCGAGCTCCATCCCCGATCCCGATTCGCTCGCGACGCTGTTGCTCGGTGGCGTTCGACTCGTTGTTCGTGAGTGGCGGCTCGACGGGTGTCGCTGGGATCTCGCAGAACGCGGACGACGCCTGGTCGCCGCGCTGACCACAACGATGAGTGGAGCCGCCGGTGCGATCGGCGCCTGATCCAGCCACCAAGGGAGACACTGTGGAAATCACAAAGGATACGAAGGTCTACGACATACTCGAGGAATACGGGGATATCGCCGACGTCATGGAAGTGTTTGGGGTGAAGCGCGTCGGGACCTACTCGCTGCGCCGCGTGATCACCAGGTTCCTCACCGTCGAGCGCGCTGCGAAGATCCATAAGGTGCCGCTCGACGAGATGCTCTCGCACCTCGAGAAGGCGACGCAGTCGGGTCATGCCGATGGCCGAGCGTAGCCGACGGCGGGGCGCGTTGAACCTCGGTCTCGTAAGTTAGTAATCGATAGCTATCAAGGAGGTCAATGTGAAGAGACTATTCACCCGGATCAGCCGGGTGCCAATTCTGACGCTGCTCGTGATCATCGTGGCGACGGTCGTGTTCGCGATTGCCGCGGTGGGCGGGTTCAGAATCGAGACCGACCTGGACGAGTACATGCCCAACGACCACCCGGCCTTCGTGTACGCAAGACAGGCCGAACAGCGGTTCAACATCGCCGACGGCGTGCTCGTCGCGCTCTACCACCCCGACGGCATCTACCGCCCGGAGACGCTCGCGAAGATCGACGCGCTCGGCCGTGCGCTCGGTGAGCTCGAGGGAGTCGAGGCCGACGATACGATGTCACTCGCAACCGCCGACAATATCTCCGCCGACGACTGGGGACTCACGGTCGAGCCCTTCATCGACGGCATCCCGTCGTCTACCGAAGAGCTCCTCCGGCTCGAGGATGCGGTGCGTTCGAACCCGATGATCCACGGCCGTATCGTTTCCGAAGACGGGACGGCGACGCTCATCATCGCGCGTCCAACCGAGGAAGGGTTCACCGATTCGGTGTACGAGGATATCCGCGCGCTGGTCGCCGAGTACGAGGGACCCGAAGAGATCCACGTCGCGGGTCGTCCGATCGTCGAAGGCGCGCTCGCCGTACTCGGCCCCGCGGACATGGCCCGAATGGGTCCGATCGTGCTCGTCATGATCGCGGTCGTCCTGCTGCTCGTGCTGCGTAGCATCCGGAACATGATCCTGAGCATGCTCATCGTCGCGTTCAGCGTGATCTGGACCTTTGGGCTGATGGCGATGCTCGGCGTCCCGGTCTACGCGGTCTCGACGATGATACCGGTGATGCTCGTTGCGATCGGCGTCGCCTACTCGATTCACATCTTCAACAGCGCAACCGTCTATCTGGAGGAGCACCCAACCGCGACCGCCCGACACCTTGCCGACAACGCGATCGCCACGATCACGCGTCCGGTCGTCATGGCCGCCGTCACCACCGTCGTCGGTTTCCTGTCGCTGTTGACCTCTGTCGTCCTGCCGGTGCGCTACTTCGGATTGTTCACCGCGTTCGGCGTCTTCTCGGCGATGATCCTCTCGCTCGCGATCATCCCGTCGAGCTTCGTCCTCTTCGGCGTGAAGGCGCCGCGGACGTCGGGGATGAAGGATCGACTCGGCCAGGCCGACGCGGGTCTCCCTCGCTTCGCGGAACGGATCGTCAACGTGCTCGCTCGCCGGTGGAAGCCGGTCGTGGCGATTGCCGTCGTGCTGGTCGCGGTCGGCGCCTTTGCGATCCCGAGCGTCTGGATCGACACGAGCTTCCTGTCGAACTTCACGCCCGAGTCGGACATCGCGCGGACCGACCGCTTCGTAAACGAACACTTCGCCGGGACGTCCACACTCAACATCGTGCTCGAATCTGGTCGAGCCGACACGTTCAAGAACCCCGCGCTCCTCTCGACCATGGCGAGGCTTCAGGACGAGATCGAGACCGACGCCGACGTTGGAGACAGCTTTGCGCTGACCGACTTCATCAAACGGATGCATCAGGTCATGCACGAAGAGGACCCCGTCTACTACGCGGTGCCCGACTCGCGGGAGCTCGTCGCGCAGTACCTGCTGCTCTACGAGATGTCGGCCGACCCCGACAGCCTCGAGCAGGTCGTCGACTACGAGTACACGAGCGCGAACATCACCGTTCAGGTGAAGGACGACAGTTCCCAGACGCTTTCGCGCATCATCGCGGTGAGCGATGCGTACCGCGACGAGCTCGCCGAGTTCGGTGTTTCGATGCAGTACGCGGGGTCCGGGTATCGGGCGCTCGTGTTCTCCGAGCTCATCCTCGACGGGCAGATCAAGAGCCTTGCGCTTTCGCTCGTGATCGTCGTCGTACTGCTCGCGATCATGTTCCGGAGCATCGTCATCGGCCTCATCGGAGCGACTCCGATTCTGATCACCGCGGTGGTCAACTTCGGCATCATGGGTGTCCTTGGCATTCCGCTCAGCATCTCGACGGCGCTCATCTCGAGCATCGCGGTGGGAATCGGGATCGACTACGCGATTCACATGATCGAGCGGTACAAGGAGTACATGGCCGAGCGTGGCGACAGACACGAGGCTGCGGTACTGACGATGCACCACAGCGGTCGTGCGATCATGTACAACGCACTGGTCGTCGCGTCGGGATTCGCGGTCCTGCTCTTTTCGGTCTTCCCGCCCAACCGCCAGGTCGGAGGGCTCGTAGCGCTCAATATGGCGGTGAGCCTTCTCGGAACGGTGACCGTTCTCTTCCTGCTGCTCTATCGCGGGAATCGGTTCGGTCAACACAAACAGGCATCAACCCTCACAAACAATGAGGAGGAGGAAACATATGCATAGGATCACCAGATTTCTGACCGTGACGCTGCTCGTCGCAGCGGTCGCAGGGCTCGGATTCGCACAGGCCGGCCCGACCGGGCTCGAGGTCATGACCAACGTGTTCGAGCGTCCGCAACCAGACGATATGGACGGTGCGCTCACAATGACACTGGAGAACGCGCGCGGCGACCGGCGAGTCCGCAGCGTCCGCCAGTACGTCGCGCGGTTCGACGGGGTCGAGAAGAAGCTCCTGTTCTTCACCGCGCCCGCCGATGTCCGCGACACCGCGTTCATGAACTGGACCTACGACGATCGGTCGACGCCCGATGACCAGTGGATCTATTTGCCGGCGCTTCGGCGAGTCAGGCGGATCTCCGCGGAAAAGAAGAACGACAGCTTCATGGGCTCAGACTTCACGTACGAAGACCTTGGCGAGCGCCATCCTGCGATCGACACGCACCGCGTGACCGGCACGGAGACCATGGACGGGCGGACCGTCTACGTGGTCGAAAGCGTGCTCGAAGGCGGGACGTCGGCCTACGGCCGTACGGTCTCATGGGTAGCCGATGGTATCTGGATCGGGTTGCGTCGTGAGTTCTACGACCGATCGGGCAACCTGTTGAAGTCGCTCGAAATCGAGGAGTACCGGGAGATCGACGGTTTCTGGACGATTAACCAGATGACCATGACGAACGCAGCCTCCGGCCACTCGACGACCATGGAACTCGCAGGCCTCAGGTTCAATACCGGGATCGAGGAGAGCACATTCACCGAACGAACAATGACCAGGGGGATTCGATGAAACGCAAACTCATGTTGCTTCTGGCTTCGAGCGCGCTGCTCGTGGCGGCTGCACTGCTCTCAGCGCAGGAGCCGTCGCTGCACGGCTACCTGCGGCATCAGATTGGCACGACTGTGAACGACGCCGAAATCGTACGCAACGCCGTCACCGCGGAGGTAGAACTCGGCTATCGGGGAACCGACGTCGACGTGCTTCTGAATCCCTGGTTCGAGATCGCGCCCGACTCGGGCCCGAAGATCGGCATGCGGGAAGCGTACCTGGACTACTACACCGACTTCGTCGACCTTCGGGTGGGGAAGCAGATCATCATCTGGGGCAAGGCCGACGGCCTGGCGATCACCGACATCGTGAGCCCGAAGGATCTCACCAACTTCCTCATCCCCGACTTTCGCGAGCTTCGCCTGGGCGTGATCGCGGCGAGGGCGAACGCGTACATCGGGCCGGCGGTGGTCGAGCTCATCTACGTTCCGGTCTTCAGCCCGTCGGTCCTGCCCTCGCCCGGTTCGATCTGGTACACGTCGCTCGAGACTCCGATCGAGCCAATCGTCAATCCTGCTCCTGAAGTGGGCTCATCGCTCGAAGACGGCGAGTTCTACGGCCGGCTGCGCATGCAGACTTCCGCGCTCGACTTCGATCTGGCCGGGGGCTACTACTGGACGAACGAGCCGTCCCCGACGATCACGAAGGAGTTCGCTTCACCCGGCGTGCTCTCTTCGCTGACCGTCACGCCCGAGCACTATCGGCTGTGGCTCGCCGGGGGCGCGCTCAGTTCGTCGGTCGGGCGCTTCATCCTGCGCGGTGAGTCGGGCTACTTCACCCCGAAGCGCTTCCTCACGACCGACATGGCCGACGCCGACGGCTACGTGGAG
>RECL01000177.1 GCA_007694025.1 Spirochaetaceae bacterium | reverse complement strand
AAAAAAAAAGCAGTTCCGCATCGCGGAACTGCTGGTTGGTTCACTCAGAGTGCAGGATCAGCCGATCGCCTCCTTTCCCTTCTCTCCACTTCGAATCCGCACCACTTCCTCCAGCGGGGTGATGAAGATCTTGCCATCGCCGATTTCGCCTGTCCGTGCGCCGCGAACAATCGCGTCGATCGTTGGTTGGACGAACTCGTCGTTCACGGCGATCTCGATCCGTACCTTCTTCAGCAGGTTTACCTCGATGTCGACACCACGGTAGCTCTCATGGTAGCCCTTCTGCTGACCGCACCCGAGCGAGTTCGTGACCGAGAGCTTGTAGATTTCGCTCTTGTACAGCTCCTCTTTCACGTCGTTCAGCTTGTGCGGCTGGATGTAGGCAATTATAAGTTTCATCTCTCATCCCCCTTACATGTTGCTGAAGATCTGGAAACCGCTGTACGACTCGGCACCGTGTTCGCTCAGGTCAAGACCAGCGAGCTCTTCGGTCGGGCTGACGCGCAGCAGCTTCGTCGCCTTCAGGATACCGAACAGAATTAGCGTTGTCGCCGCTACCCACGCAAAGACCGCGACAACCCCCAGCGCCTGGACACCAATCTGGCCGACCCGCGACAGGCCGGAGTCGATCTTCTCCAGATCACCGAAGATGCCGACCGCAAGCGTTCCCCAGATACCACAGATGCCGTGCACGCTGACCGCACCGACCGGATCATCGATGTGCAGTACCTTGTCGATGAACTCGACCGACACGACTACCAGAACACCGGCGGCGGCGCCGACGACTACTGCTCCAAGCGGATTGATCACCCACGTGCCCGCGGTGATTCCGACCAGACCGGCGAGCGCTCCGTTCAGCGAGAACGACGGATCGGGCTTGCCGAACCAGATCCACGATGTGAACATCGCGAAGATCGCTCCGCTACTCGCCGCGAGCGTCGTCGTGACGGTGACCCACGCGATATCGGGATCGCTTCCGCTCAGCGTCGATCCGGCGTTGAAGCCGTACCAGCCAAACCAGAGGATGAACACGCCGAGCGCAGCAAGCGGCATACTGTGCCCCGGGATCGCCTTCGTGACGATCTGTCCGTTGACCTTGACGTACTTGCCGCGTCGGGCGCCGATCACGATCGCTCCCATCAACGCGGCCCACGCGCCGACCGAGTGGACGACGGTTGAGCCTGCGAAATCGTGGAAGCCGGCCTCAGCAAGCCACCCACCGTCTCCCCAGATCCAGTGTCCGCTGACCGGATAGATCACCGCGGAGATCACGAGACTGTAGAGCAGATATCCGGTGAACTTCGTGCGCTCTGCCATCGCTCCAGACACGATCGTGGCCGCTGTGGCGGCGAACACTACCTGGAACATCCAGTCGCGGTAGATCTCCGAATCGGCGCCGGCTATGAAGAACTGGTCGGTCCCAATGAAGCCGCCACCCGACGTTCCATACATGAGCGCCCAACCCACGGCCCAATACGCGAGCGCACCGACTGCGAAGTCCATGAGGTTCTTCATCAGGATGTTGCTCGCGTTTTTGGCCCGAGTGAGCCCCGTTTCGACCATCGCGAACCCCGCCTGCATCAGGAAGACGAGCGATGCAGCGAAGATCAGCCAGATCATGTCCAACGCCAGCGAGACGTCGTCCATCGTCAGTTCCTGTGCAAAGAGCCGGCCGCCCCCAAGGACGACAGCCAGTGCAATGAACAGGAATAGTCGTTTACGCATAATTCCTCCACACGTTGATTTGGCTACCTGAATGCACAGAGCGTGCCAACTGTGCGAGAAGGCGCGTAGAGGCCGCTCTATGGTGTTTCGGGTGCCAGACGGGTTCGGTGGAGGCCGAAGAAGGGTACAAAACTGTAGGATAGTAATCCCTTTGCTACAATAAGGTAGCAAAGGTGCTTAGTGACTACATCCGTGTCCGTAACTGCCGGGAGTCGATTCCGTGCTTCTTGACGCGAAGCCCCATGATGCGTTCGGTTATGCCGAGCGCACGCGCGGCCTTCGCCATGTTTCCTCGGGTCTGCTTGAGGGCTTCCAGGAGCAGTTCGCGTTCCAGATTGTCAAGACTCTCGTCGAGCGTGCCGCGAAAAGTCGTATTGGTCGACTCGGCCGACTGAAGAGAGGGAGGAAGATGATGACTGTGGATCACTTCATCGACGCTGAGAAGAACCGCGCGTTCGATGCAGTTCTCCAGTTCGCGTACGTTCCCGGGCCAGTGGTAGCTCATCAGCAGATCGATCGCGGGTGTACTGATCCGCCGCACCGCAACATGGTTCTGTTCGGCGTACTTTTCGACGAAGTAGTCGGCCAGCAGCAGAATATCGCTCTTGCGATCTCGCAGCGGTGGGATATGGACCGGAAATACGTTGAGCCGGTAGTAGAGATCCTCACGAAACTCCTTGCGCTCGATCGCCTCCTCCAGGTTGCGGTTGGTCGCGGTGATGATCCTGACGTTGACCCGACGGGTTTCGTTACCGCCGACTCGTTCGAACTCTCGTTCCTGCAGGACCCGCAGGAGTTTGATCTGGGTGGATGGCGACAGATCTCCGATTTCGTCCAGAAAGATCGACCCGCCGTGAGCGACTTCGAACCGGCCCTTTCGGCTCTGCACGGCCCCGGTAAACGCGCCCTTCTCATGACCGAACAGCTCGCTCTCTATCACGGTTTCGGGCAGCGCGGCGCAGTTGACCTTGACGAAGGGTTTCTCAGCCCGCGTGCTGTTGTAGTGAATCGCGTGCGCGACGAGCTCCTTCCCCGTGCCGCTTTCGCCGCGGACGAGCACGGTCGCGTCGCTTCGGGAGACCTGCGCGATCATGTCGAACACGTCCTGCATCGCGCGAGAGTTGCCGATGATGTTTGTCGGCCGGAATCGCTCTCTTAGCTCCTCCTGCAGGCGGGTGTTCTCCTCCTGCAGCGCACGCTTCTCCTCCATCACGCTCTGGCGGATCTTCACCGCCTGCGCGACAAGCGATGCCATGATCGACAGAAAGCGTACGCTCTCATCGAGTTCCTGCTGCTGAGCGGGGGGGCGATCGACGCTGAGCGCACCGATCGTCTGGTTGCCGATCTTGATCGGCACGCAGATGAACGACACGTCGCGCCCGCCCTTACGGGAGCGCGCTCCGGTCCGATCAAGAAACGACGGATCTTCGCTGACAAGCGGGATCACCCGCGGTACCCCCGACTGAACGACCTGGCCCGTGATTCCTTCGCCAAGCTGGTAGCGGCCGCGCTGCTGCTGACTCTCAGACAACCCATGCGAGGCTTCTATGAAGATTTCGCCGGTTTTCCGGTTGAGCAGCGTGATCGCCGCACGGTGGAAATCGAGCCGCTCGGCGGCGGTTCTCAGTACGGGTTGGATGACCTGGTTCAGGTCGAGGCTCTGATCGAGCAGCTGGCTGACCTCGAACAACAGCGACAGCTCCTCGTATTTTTTCACCTCTTCACGCTCCTGAACGTCGACCATCATGACTCCTTGCGTGCAGAATACTACAAAAATGTCGGATGGACAGCAAGTCACCGGATCGCGGTGCCGAAAGCCGAAGCAGGAACCCGTGAGCGTGTACTCCTGCAGGCGCAGACGACGCCGTTACAGCACCCCTTCGTAGAGGATCTTTTCTTCGCCGTCGAGCGTCACCGTCGTTCCATCCTCGATGCTTCGCATCGCGTCGGGAACCTCGGTGATCATCACAAGATCGGCATTCAGCTCCCGAATCGTATCGTGCGAAAGCTGTGACCGCTCCTCTACAACCAGTCCGGCGAGTTCGGCGATGAGCTCCCGGTGCTCGTCTCCCAGGACAGGCACGAGCAGGATATCGCGTCGGTCCGATCGGAGCCGGCGGTGTGCCTCGTCGGGGGTGGCGGCCTTGACGATGCGGCCGGTCACCTGCGTGCCGAATCCGTCGTGTCCGCGGTTGAGGATATTACCCAGGATGTGAACCTTGATGGAGTTCATCGGGATCGGGCTCCTGAGCGGGACTCCCGCGCACGTGACGACCCGGTCAGACGGCTTGATCAGCTTGAGCGCGATCGCCTGCCGGATCGCGTTGTGGATCATCACGTCGGACTCGCCGACCTCTTCGGCCAGAACCGGTACGATTCCCCAGTGCAATGCAAGCTGCCGCTGGACCGCTTCGGTCGTCGTGACCGCGACGATGGTCTGCGCGGGTCGGTATCTGCACAGCATCCTGGGGCTGTTGCCGCGGAGCGTGGGTGCGATTATCGCAGCCGCGTTGATGTCGGCCGCAACGATGATCGTTGCCTTCGCGAGTGCCGACCCGATGTCGTCGGACTCATCGGTAACACGTATCCGCCCGAGCGCACTCGCCTGGTATTCGGGGCTGCGCTCGACGGTGCGGGCGATCCGGTCGAGCGTGTCGCACGCGCGGGCAGGGTAGGCGCCGACGGCGGTCTCACCGCTGAGCATGACCGCGTCGGTCCCGTCGAAGATCGCGTTCGCCACGTCGGTGAGCTCGGCGCGGGTTGGCCGCGGATTCGCTATCATCGAGTCGAGCATCTGCGTCGCGGTTATGACCGGTTTCGAAAGCGCATTACAAATCGCGATGATCCGCTTCTGCGCGAGCGGAATCTCTTCGATCGCCAGCTGCACGCCAAGATCACCGCGCGCAATCATCACGCCGTCGCTGATCCGCGCGATGTCATCGATCGCATCGAGCCCTTCCTGATCCTCGATCTTGGCGATCACGCGGATCGAGCTCTCGCGTTCGCGCAGGATCTGCTGAATCTGGTCGACGTCAGAAGCTTTGCGCACGAAGCTCGCCGCAATGAAGTCCATCTGCTGTTCGATCGCGAACAGGATATCCGCACGATCCTTGTCGGTGATAGCGGGAAGCTGGACCCGGACGCCCGGGATGTTCACGTTCTTGCGGCTTCCCAGCGTTCCACCGCTACGCACGACGCAGGTTACGTCGGGCGGATCGACCGACGTGACTTCCAGATCGATCAGCCCGTCGGCGACGTAGATGTGATTGCCGGTGCCAACCTCATCGGCCAGCAGCCTGTACGAGACGCTGACACGGTGTGAGTCGCCGTCGATCTGTTCGGTTGTGAGGATAATCGTGTCGCCGGCTTCGAGCTCGACGGTCGCGTCTCCACGCAGCCGTCCGGTGCGTATCTCGGGGCCTTTGGTGTCCAGGAGCGTTGCTACCGGCGCGTGCTCGGCGTGGGCGATCGATCGCAGCCGTTGGAGGCGTTCCCGGTGCTCATCGTGCGTCCCATGGGAGAAGTTGAACCGGGCGACATTCATCCCGGCGCGAATCAGCGCGCGAACGCCGTCGTCCGAGTCGACCGCTGGTCCAAGCGTGCAGACGATCTTGGTGCGTCGCATACTCGTAGTATACGCAGACGCGCGATCACGCGTCACGTTCGGGGACGGGGGCCGACTATCCGTCGGCGTCGGCGTCGTTCTGGAGCAGGAAGCGGTATTCGTCCTCGCTGAGAACCTGTTCCGGTTCCGTTGATCGCACGCGCGACTCGAGCGTTGCCTGGAGGTCTGCGATGCCGGCGATGTGCTCGTTCCTGCATCCGAAGAGCTTGGACCGGTACTGATCGAATGCGTGCGACATCGGCAGCTTGTCGTCTATAAGTTCGCCAAGCAGATCGGCAAACGCTCGCTTGACGCGGATCAACTCCTTCACGTGTTCGTGCCGGTTGATCAGGTACACGTTCGTCATCAGCGCTTCGCCGATCCGCAGCAGCGTTCGGTCGATAAAAAAGAGATCTTCGACGACTTTGCCGCCGAAGTAGTCGGCGTCGAGCTCGAGCTGCAGGGCTGAGCGCAACAGACGCGTCGCAGAGTTCAGGTAGAACAGGTTGTCGCTGTAGTTGACTTTGGCCGCCATCTACGTATCTCTTCGGCGTTCGGGCGGCTGTGCTTGACATGCGTGGGTGCTGCTCCTATATTCTCGAAGACCTCTTTACCATCGGCGTGGTGTCGCTCGGCGCTACCGATCGATGGTCATAAGTCCATGAGGAGGAACCATGCGCACGTACGAGGCGATGTGCGTTCTACGCGTTGAGGAAGATGCATTTCAGCGCGGAAAGGACGCCGTCCGTGCCGAGCTCACGAAGCTCGGGGCGAATATCGTGAAGGAAGAGGATATGGGGCAACGCACGCTCGCGTATCCAATCAAGGACGTTCACCAGGCTCACTATTTCTACTTCGTAGTAGAGATGGATCCCGACAACGCCCGCAAAATCGAGGACGCCGTCCGGCTCTTCGAGGAGCTCCTTCGCTTCATGATGGTGCGCCAGGAGAGCTAGATGGCAACGGACATTAACAGCGTTGTGATCATCGGGCGTCTGACCAGAGACGCCGAACTGACGTACGCTGGAAGCGGCACGGCCATCTGTAAATTCTCGATCGCAAACTCATATTCGCGAAAACAGGGAGACAACTGGACCGAAGAAACAAGTTTCTTCGATGCGGTGTTGATGGGACGGCGTGCGGAGGCTCTGCACAAGTACCTGGTCAAGGGTAAGCAGATCGGTGTCCAGGGCGAGCTGCGTCAGGACCGCTGGGAGCAGGACGGACAGCGTCGCAGCAGGGTCGAGATCTGGGTGACCGATCTCAATCTGCTTGGCGGCGGTTCGGGTACAGCCACGGGCTCGGGCGGTTCCGGAGGTTCATCCGGACCGGGTCGACCACAACAGACGAATACCGGCTCCGGCCAGGAACCCGACTACGGGTCCGGCGGAGATTTCGAGGACGACGTACCGTTCTAAGGAGTAGTGATGTCAGACGAAGGACAGGAAGGCGGATTCGGCGGCCGGTCAGGCGGTCGCGGCGATGACCGCCGGGGCAGGGATGATCGCGGAGGCCGAGAGGACCGTGGAGACCGCGGCGATCGCGGTGATCGCGGCGGCCGGGACGGAGGGTTCGACCGTGGTGGACGTGGCGGCAAGGTCTACTTCCGCAAGAAGATCGACAAGATCAAGGCGCAGAACCTGCCGATCGACTATAAGCGACCCGATGTGCTCCGTCGTTTCGTGACGGAAAAGGGGAAGATACTCCCGCGGCGAATCACCGGCACATCGGCAAAGAACCAGCGGAGGCTGATCAGAGAGATCAAGCGCGCACGCTCTCTCGCGTTGTTGCCGATGGGCTGATCATGACGCTGACCCGCCGACAGGCGTACTGGCTCGAGGTTGTCGGTCTCGGCCTTGTCGCGCTCGCGCTCTTCCGGTTCGGATTGCTCGCGCTTGCGTTTCTGGTTCCGATCCAGCTTGTCTGGATTCGGCGTGGCGAGTCGGCGGGGCTGACCGCGTCCGCGGTCTTCCTGGCCGCTCTGGCGGTCATGAAACTGATCGACCGCGCCCGGATTGCAGCGGTTATCGATTCCGGGTTCGCCGGAGCGTTACTGCTGCTCGATCCGCTGTTCGCGCTCGGGTTCCTGGTGGGGTTGTTCGTGCTGAACACCGAACGGCCATTCGTGCCGACCACCGGGGGATTTCGCGTCGCGAACGTCGTGGAGCGGATGGTAGCCGCTGTTCTGGCGGGCGCGCTGGTCTACGTGCCGGGTTTCGTGGCCCTGGCGGCGTCGAACGACGCCGGCTCGGCGTTGGTCGCGGCGCAGATCGAGCTCCTTGGAGCTCTGCTTGGCGAATCGGTACGGGAGGCGGAGCTCAGGGCGCTTGCCGAACTGGTCGTCGAGATCATCGTGAACGGCGCGTTTCTTGGGTTTTTTGTAACGCTCATCGGGAACTGGTGGTTCGGGATCGTTTTTGCGTTCAGGGGACGAATGGCACTGCCCGACGGAAACCCGGTCATGGAACGGGCGTCCGGGTACGAACTGACGCGGTTTTCGGTTCCGTTGTGGATGGTTTGGGTACTGATCGGTGGTTGGGGTGGCGTCGTTCTGGTTCTGATGACCGGCACCGCGTTGGTCGCACCGATCGCGTGGAACGTTGGCCTGGTGAGTCTGGCGGTGTACGGCGTCCAGGGAGTCGCGATCGTCTGGTACTTTCTAGGCAGGCGACGCGTATCGCGTGGAACACGCGTGGCGGTCATCGCAGGCATCGTGGTCGGCCTGTTGATGCCGGGACTGAATGTGGTAGTGGGAGTTGGACTCCCGGGGCTCGGAGTCTCCGAGATATGGATCGACTATCATCGTTTTGATGAGAGCGAGGGGTGAGATGAAGGTTATTCTGAACGAAGATATCGCCAATCTCGGCGAGGAAGGTGACATCAAGAACGTGGCGCGAGGGTATGCGCGGAATTATCTGATTCCTAACAGCCTTGTGATGCCGTACTCCCGGCAGGCGCTCGTGATGCTCGAGAGCAGGCGCGACGCGCTTGCTCGTCGCAAGGAAGACAAGCGAACCGCCGCGCTCGATATCAAGACACGGCTGGAGGCCGAGCCGCTGGTCATAGAGATGCCCGCGGGCGACCGTGGACGGCTGTTCGGATCGGTCACCAGCGCTACGATCGCAGAGGCGCTTGCGGCGAAGGGTATCGACGTGGAGCGCAAGCGGATCGAGATCCCAGAGAAGACGATCAAATCGGTCGGCACCGCCTACGTTCGCATCCGACTCTACGCCGATCATGAAGCCGAACTACGCGTCGATATCCGTGTTGCCGGAGGGGCTGCGGCCGCAGCTGCAGCGTCAGCTGACGCTGCGTCGCCGGCTGCCGAACGTGTAGCCGCGCCATCGACGCCGGAGTCAGACGCTGACGCGCCCGACACCGATTCCGATTCCCAGGATTTCGCAGAGGGTGACTCCGAAGACACGGACGAGTAGACTCTGTGTCGGACCGGTCGCTGAAGGACCGCGTACCTCCTCATAACGCAGACGCCGAGACGGCCTGTCTCGGCGCCATCATGCTCGATTCCGAAGCCATCGGCAGGGTGCTCGGATTCATCCGCGCGGAAGACTTCTACCGCTCCGCGAACGGCCGACTGTTCACCGCGATGATCACGCTCTGGGAGCGTGGTGAAGCAATCGACATCATCACTGTCACCGATGCGTTGAAAGCGTCGGGCGATCTTGACGCGGTTGGGGGTCCGGCCTACGTCTCATCGCTGACCGCCGTTGTTCCCACAAGCGCGAATGTCGAGTACTACGCGAGAATCGTGCGCGAAGCGAGCGTTCGTCGCAGACTGCTCAAGGCCGCGAACGAGATAATCAGCGACGCCTACCGCGACGGAGTGGAGAGCCGGGAGATCGTCGAGGAGGCCGAACGACGGATCTTCGAGATCTCCGACGGCCAGCAGACGAGCGGCTACAAGCAGGCGCGCGAGATCGTCAAGCAAACGGTGGAAGCGATCGAAAAGCTCTACCGCACCCGGGACGATTACACCGGAATTCCGTCGGGCTTCCCCGCGCTTGACAAGATGCTCTCCGGCTTTCAGAACTCTGAGTTCATCGTGATCGGCGCACGGCCATCGGTCGGGAAGACCGCGCTCGCGCTGACGATGGCCGCGAACATCGCGATTCACCGGAAAGTCCCGACGGGCTTTTTCTCGCTCGAGATGTCCGATATGGCGATCATGCAGCGTCTTATCGCGAGCGAGGCGAGAATCGGCAGCCAGAAGATCCGCACAGGGATGCTGCGTCCGGCGGATTTCAAGAACCTGACCGATGCTGCCGGCGCGATCTACGACGCTCCGCTGTGGATCAGCGACACCCCCGGTATGCGGCTTCTGGAGCTGCGCGCGCAGGCACGACGGATGCGCAGCCAGCTTGGCATTCGGATCATATTCGTCGACTACATCAGTCTGATCAACAACGAACACGCCGATATACCCCGTCACGAGCAGATCGCCGAAGTGTCGCGGTCGCTGAAGGGGCTCGCGCGTGAACTGTCGATTCCCGTCGTCGCGCTCAGCCAGGTGACGCGCGACGTCGAAGGCAAGCGGCCGACGCTCGCCAGTATTCGCGAGTCGGGTTCGATCGAGCAGGATGCCGACGTTGTGATGTTTCTGCACCGCGACCGGGGTGAGTCGGCCGAAGACCCCGAACACGCAAACAATGTCGAGACCGAGCTCGTTGTCGCAAAGCAGCGCAACGGCCCGGTCGGAACCGTGCGGATCGCGTTCGTTCCGAAGTATACTCGGTTCGAATCGCTCGAAGAGGATGTGAGGTAGAGCTATGGCGTTGCAGGACCGGTTCGATCTGGAAGACCTGGTGAACGAGTCAGAGCGGCTCGTGTTCGACGCGCTCGAAACCGAGCTCGCCGACGCGATAGACCGGGTGAGCGAGGAAGAAATACTGGACATCGCCGCGCTCGCGCTGAACCACGTGCGGCCGCGCTACCGCGTCAATCTGCTCGGCCGCCTGTACGCGCAGAACGTGAGCGACGAAGAACGAACCGAGGTCGATCAGGCGGTGCGCAGCGCGATCTTAAAGGTTCGGCCGGATGTAAAGCGGTAGCTCCATCCGACGATCGGCGAGCTCCTCGGGTCGTCCGGTCTCGCGTTCAGGGAAGTAGCTCAACAGTCGCTCAACGCGCGAACCGCTCGACAGGAATCCCGTCGCTCCAGTTACAAGCCAGCCGTCAGGAAGGAGCGTCACGTCGGCCAGGTGAGTGCCACCGGCGCGGTACCACAGCGACACGGTCCCGTCGGCATTCGTCGCTGCGACCAGCGATGCAACGCTGATCGAGGTCGCCAGCCGCTGCGCGCGGTCGAGTTCCACATCGACATCGTTGTTGCCTCGCTCGTTCGCGCTCTGTGGGCTCACTCCGGCCACGCGCCCGGTCATCGTAGTGTAGACGCGCATCGCGCGCGAGTCCCATACGAGCGAGCGACCGATCGGGCTGCCTGCATGCTCAAGAATCGGCGTACCGCGCTCCAGGCCGCGGTTCCCGATCTGGTAGAGGCGCGAAGTCGGCGACGACGGTGACCCCTGCAGCACGATCGCATAGAGCGTGTTCGTTTCGCTCGAGTAGGCGAGTCGCTGCGCGACGAAGCCAGGAGCGTCGACCGGTACCGTCTCGCGCGTACGCGGATCGACTATGAGGATCGGTGCATCGAGTGGTCCCGACGACGCGCGCGCGATGACAAGACCGATAGTGGGAGACCAGAGCGCATCCTGGACACCTGTGGCGGTGTAGGTGAACCGCTGGCCATCGGTCGGCACTACGACCACTCTGCCGTCGCGGTGCACGACGAGCATGCCGTCGTCGGTGAAGAGCGCGGTCTGGATCGCAGAACCCGCCTGATCGCGATAGTGTTCGACGGCGGTGCGGCGCGTCAGATCGTACGTGAATATCGCGCCCGGCTCGCCGGGGCCCCACAGATAGAGCGTGGTGCCGTGCGCCGCGATCGAAAGCGGACCGATCCTCTCGAAGCTCCGTCTGTCGACACGAAGGCTCGAGAACGTGAGTACCTCGTCGTCCGAAACGGCGAACAGATCGCTCTCGAACGTCAGAAGCTCGCTTCCAGCCGTAACGAAGAGCCTCCCGTCGATCAGCGCGGTCGCCGATGCGCTCACCTCGGGCGGACCGCCGAGTGTCGTCAACCTCCCGTTGTTCGAAGCGTAGTACGACACGGTTCCGTCGGCGCTGCCTCCGATGAACCCACCACCTAGCCGTGGCGGTGCCGGAGAGATCACCTGCGTAAGAGCGTGCAAGTTCTGCGGCTGGTAAAAGGCGCGCGTCAGCCGTCCGTTTCGGTACTGAAACGCCAGCGTAGACGGCCGTCCGAACTGTTCGGTGAGCACAAGGATCAAGTCGTTCGCTTCCGAAAACGCGATGCCGCGCACGGGTGCCACCGGGTAGCGCGCCTCTATACGGCCGGTGAGGTTGTCGACGATGAGCAGCGACTCGCTATCGGCGGCGGCAAGCAAACGCTGAGAGGTCGGATCGATGAGAGTCGGGAACTGCAGTCGACTCTGCGTGCGCACGGTCTGCAGCTCCCGGCCGGTGCTCAGCTCCCAGTAGATGAACTCTCCGCGCGACGGTACGTACGTCATGATGTTTCGTTCGCTTCTTGCGACCTGTACGAACGACACGATACCGAACCCGCTCGCCAGGTACGGTCGCTGATCTCCCTCCTGCGATCCGACGAAGAAGAGACTCTGAAAGCCCGACAGCGCATACACGACGAATGTTCCGGCGGGTGAGTACATCAGCGAGACCGGTTCGCTGTCCAGGTTCCTTACGAAGAGCGTAGTGTCCGCGTCCAGGTCGTACGCGATCAGCCGTCCGCTCGTGACCGTGTCGCGCACGTAGAACACGACCTGGTTCCGGGTCGGGTGGTGAGCTATGCGCGTGATCGGTCCGTTGGCAAGCTGGATCTGACGCCGCAACCCGGGAACCGAAAGATCCCAGACGAGCATCTTCCCGTCGTCGCCTACGGTATACACAATACTGTGTTCGGGATGATACGCGATAGCGCGCACCGCACCGGTATGTCCAATGCGGACTGTGAACCGGTCACCCGCGCCGGCCGCGGGAGCCGCCAGGAGCAGGAGCGTGAGCACGGCACCAAGGAGTGTCTGTCTGTACCGGTCGCGCAAGAGCGCCTCCATCATCTGCCTGCCAGGAAGAGGATATCACCGAAGACCGCGAAAACCAAAAGCACCAGGATCAACGCGCTCCCGACCATCTGATAGCGGTAGACGGTGCGAGGCTTCGCGGCGCGTCCGCGGACCCATTCTACGGTTGCAAGGACGATCTGACCACCGTCAAGGACGGGTATCGGCAGCAGGTTCATGAAGAAAAGCACGACCGACAACAAGGCCAGAAAGTTGAACAGCGACCGCAGCGCAGCACCAACGCCGATCGACAGACCCGCGGTAGTCACGTCACCGATGAAGTAACTGATGCGGACCGGCCCGGCGACTGCGCTCGTAAGCTCGACCCCCTGAAACAGGAGGCGGAGGCTTCGTATCGATGTCGTCAGTATCTGGAGGCTCTCTGTGACTCCGCGCCCGACGGCCGCGAAAAACGAATAATCGGGAGTTGGCGCCTGGAGCGTCGCGAACGCAACGCCGAGCACTCGCTCGCGGCCCGGATCGGCCATCACCGCCAACCGGTCGCCCGCGCGGCGCACGACGATCTCGACGCTGCCGCTGCTTGCAGCGAGCACGCGACCGACCTCCATTGTGTGCGATACGGGAACGCCGTCGACCGATTCGATTACATCCGCGACAGCCAGGCCAGCAGCGGCTGCAGCCGACCCTTCGGCAACAGCGGCAATCACTGGATCAACCCACGCAAACACGCCGATCCGTCCGGCGCCCGTTTCCGGAACGAGTTCCGGGGTCACCGTAGTCGTGAGCGACGTGTCATTTCGTCGGACGACGAACTCGAGCGGCTTGAGCGCGTTCTGCGCCACGATCTGTTGCA
>RECL01000010.1 GCA_007694025.1 Spirochaetaceae bacterium | reverse complement strand
CACCCGGCTGACGGGACTCTACAACATCCGGCTCGCCGATCACTGGTCGGTCGAACCGGCCGGACACACCATGGTCATGAACGATCTGACCTTCGACGATGCTGCGCGGTTGTACGTGCTGACCGGGCCAAACGGCGGCGGCAAGACGACGTTCACGCAGTCGATCGGTGCTGCGCTCGTGCTCGCGCACGCCGGTCTTCCAGTACCCGCACAGAGCGCCGAGTTCAGCCCGATCGATGGCGTCTACACGCACTTCGCGACGGAGGAGAAGTTCAGCGACGACGTCGGTCGTTTCGAAGACGAAGCCCAGCGCCTGTCTGCGATCTTCGACCACGTCGGTGATCGCAGCCTGGTGCTGCTGAACGAACCGCTCGCGAGCACCGGCCCACGCGAGGCCGAGACCATCGCTGCGACGGTGCTCGAAGCGCTCGGGCGCGCCGGGTGCCACGGCGTATTGACGACGCACCTCCATGGACTCGCGCACCTGGTCGACGACATCAACAATCGTATCCCCGGCGTGCCGCGCCCGATCGGCACGCTGAACGCCGGGACGGTCGTCACCGACGGCCGGGTCGAACGAACCTTCCGGATAGACACCGGTCCACCGACCGGGTCAAGCTACGCCGACGACATCGCGCGACGCTACCGGCTCGACGCCGAATCGCTGCGCGCTCGACTCAACCGTGCCGGCGGCGCATCCGACCCCGACGTTCGCTGATCCGGGATACCCGCTTGCCGCGATCAGCGGCCGATTCGTACCAGCGTCGCGGCCACCGGAAAGTGGTCCGACGGGTAGACCCCGTCGCGCGAATGGTAGACGATCTCTCCACCGAGCGATTCGAGCGTCGAGTCGATAAGGATGTGGTCGATCCGTGGCCAAGGCGTGCGACCCGTGAACGCGTGGAAGCTCCCGGTGTCCGACGGCGGCAGCGCGTGACGGTAGCCGGCGGCCAGAAGCGGCCTCATCGCCGGCGCGCGTTCGAAGGTGTTGAAGTCTCCGATCAGGATGACGCTGTCGGCCCGCCCGGCGAGACGATCGACTTCGTCGGCCAGGAACCGCGTCGACCGTCGCCGTGCGGCGCCGCTCAGGTGATCCATGTGCACGTTGACGATCAGCAATGTCGAACCGGTCGACAGGTCGCGCAGTCGCACCCAGCTCACAAACCGGTACTGCGTCGTCCCCCAGCTCGGACCGAACGCGACGTCGGGTGTGTTCGACAGCGACCTGAAGCCCTGGTCGACGAGCTCGAACCGGTCGCGACGGAAGAAGATCGGCTGGATCATCGGAGTGCCAGGAACCGAACCGTCGGCCGCCGAATCGTACTCGGGAAAGCGCTCCTGGAGCCACGTCAGCTGCTCGGAGACGCCGCTTGGGCCCAGCGCGCGATCCTCGACCTCCTGGAACGCGACGATGTCAGCATCGACGAGCTCGATCGCTGCGGCGACCAGATCGCGCCGTTCGCGCCACGACTCCGGTCCGCGGCGGTCGATGAAGCGGATATTGAACGTCATTACCGCAAAGCTGTCCGACTCGTGATCGCGCGGGAGCGCGAACGCATCGGAGTCCCAGCCACGGTAGGTTGCGCACCCGGCCGCCGCGAGGAACGCACCGATCAGCACCACGACCTTCGACGTGACGACCTTCGACGTGACGACCTTCGACGTGACGACCTTCGTCGTGACGACCTTGGTCGTGCCGGCTTCAGCCGTGACGGCAAAGACCGTCCGGTGCACCGACTGCGACTTCACCCGCGGCGTTCCGTGACCAGCTCGAAGTCGGCCGTGCGCTTGGCGGGGTCGACCGCCACGACGCGGACGCGGACGCGGTCGCCAATCCGGAACGCGGTGCCGCTCTTTCCGACCAGCCGGTGATTAGGCCGGTCGAGCTCGAAGCGTTCGCGTCCGAGCTTGGAGATGTGCACCAGCCCGTCGATCAGGTAGCGCTCGATTTCTACAAACAGTCCGATCGACGCGACGCCGGTAACCATGCCCGAGTACTCTCGGCCTTTCTTCTTCTGCAGGAACTCGAGTGCCTTCAGGCGGCTGTACTCGCGCTCCGCGTCGGTTGCGAGTCGCTCGCGCTCGCTCGCGTGCGCGCACGTGCGCTCGAGGTAGTCGGCCGACTGACCTTCCGATCGACCGGTCAGCGAGTTCTTCAGAAGCCGGTGTACGATCAGGTCGGGGTAACGTCTGATCGGCGAGGTGAAGTGCGTGTACGCTTCCATCGCGAGCCCGAAGTGCCCACGGTTGTCGGTCGCGTAGACAGCCTTCTGGAGCGTCTTCATCGCGAGCGACTCGACGAGCTCTGCAAATTCGAAGTTCTGGATCAGCGACAGGATCTTGCGGTAGTCGTCGGTCCTGGCCTCCGCATCGGGCTGGTACGGGATGCCGAGCTCGTTCAGCGTTTCCACGAGCGAGTCCAGATCGCTTTCGCGCGGCGCGTCGTGCACGCGGTAGACACCGGGTCTGCTTCGGTCGGCAGCGAGCCGTTCAGCGACAAGCCGGTTCGCGAGCAGCATGCATTCCTCGACCATCCGGTTCGCCGAGCCGCGCGAGCTCGGGCGGACCGAGATCGGCACGCCGTCTTCGTCGACCGCGATATGCGGTGACGGCAGGTCAAGGTCGACGCTGCCGCGCGCCTCCCGGCGCCGGCGAAGCGACTGCGCGACCAGGTGGAGCAGGTGCAG
>RECL01000011.1 GCA_007694025.1 Spirochaetaceae bacterium | reverse complement strand
ACCATACCGGGCGCGACCTGTTCGCCGTCGGGGAGTACTGGTCGGGTGAGAGCGAAGCGCTCGAGCACTTCATCAACGTGACCGAGGGCCACATGATGCTGTTCGACGTGGTACTGCACTACAACTTCGCCGCCGCTAGCCGCCAGGGTACAGCCTATGATCTGCGTTCCATCTTTGACGGCACGCTCGTCGCTGAGCACCCCTCGCTGGCGGTCACGCTGGTGAGTAACCACGACTCGCAGCCGCTCCAGTCGCTGGAATCGGTCGTTGAGGGGTGGTTCAAACCGCTCGCATACGCGCTGATCCTGCTGCGGCGCGATGGGTACCCGTGTGTGTTCGCGGCCGACTATTACGGCGCCCACTACACCGACCGCGGCAGCGACGGTAATGAGCACGAGATCTGGATGGAGAGCCACCGCTGGCTCATCGACCGATTTCTGCACGCGCGCCGGACCAATGCCTACGGCGATCAGTACGACTACCTTGACCACGCTACCTGCGTCGGCTGGACCCGCCTGGGATCAGAAGCAGCCCCGGGCGGCATGGCCGTGATCCTGAGCAGCGGCGACGACGGCACGAAGCGGATGCAGGCGGTTCCCAACACTACCTACATCGACACCACCGAGCATATCGACGACCCCGTCACCACCGACGACGACGGATGGGGCGAGTTCCGCTGCAACGCCGGCTCCGTGTCCGTGTGGGCCCCCGCTTGAGTCGGTTTTCGACACGCTCTCAGGGGGTTTGCGGCGCTGAGCAGATATCACCAACCCCCTCCAGGATCATCCGGGGGCGATAGGCAAACCTGTGCAGATCGTCCCGGGTCGTGACGCCACTCAGTACGAGCACGGTGTCGATCTCTGACTCGACGCCCGCGACGATGTCGGTGTCCATCCGGTCGCCTATGATGATCGACTCCTCGCGGCGACAACCAAGACGCTTGATCGCCTGACGCATCATCAGCGGGTTCGGTTTACCGGCAAAGTACGCTTTGCTCTCGGTAGCCAGTTCGATCGGCGCGATCAGGCTTCCGCACGCAGGAACGACTCCGTTCTCGCCCGGTCCGGTGAGGTCGGGGTTCGTGCCCACCAGACGCGCGCCGGCACGAACGAGTTGCACGGCCTTTTCGATTCTTGCGTAGCTGTACGAAGGGCTCTCTCCGACGACGACGTACTCCGGGTTGACGTCGTTCATGCTGATTCCGGCGTTGTACAGCGCGTTGATCAGGCCGGCCTCGCCGATCACGTACGCGCTGCACCCCTCGGCCTGCGCAGCGAGGAACTCGGCGGTCGCGAGCGCGCTTGTGTAGAAGTGACTCTCGTCGACATCGATCCCCATCCGCACGAGCTTCTGATGGAGCTCGCGCGGGCTCCTCTCGGACGAGTTGGTCAGGAAGAGGTAGCGTTTGTCGCGCTCCTGCAACCACTGGACAAAAGCCTGGGCGCCAGGAAGGAGTCGGTTTCCGTGGTAGACGACGCCATCCATGTCGCAGATGAAGCCTGCTTTCGCATCGAAGTCGATCGAGTAGTCCATACCGGGCAGCATACCCCGATAGCCGTGGACGTGTCGTCAGATCGAACCGCCGTCGTGCAGGCCGCTCGGGGCGGCCTACCAGCAGCAGTACCCGCCGTCGATCAGGAGGTCGGCGCCGGTCATGTAGTCGGAGACCTCCGCGGCCAGATAGACGACCGCGCCCTGGAGGTCCTCGGGGCTTGCCATCCGCCCGAGCGGGATCCTCGGGAGCCACTCGCGGAGCATCGACGCGCCTTCCGGCGTATCGAGCAGCCGGTCGACGAGCAGCGTTCGCGTGTACCCGGGGCTAATGCTGTTGACGCGGATGCCATCGGACGCCCACTCAGCGGCGAGCGTGCGCGTCATGTGGAGCACCCCCGCCTTCGACGTGTTGTACGCGACCTGGTACTGAGGCGTGTTCGCGATGTGCGCCGACATCGACGCTGTGTTGATGATCTTCCCGTAGCCGGCGGGTTTCATCACGCGCGCGGCCTCCCTGGCACAGAGGAAGACCGCGTCCAGGTTGATCGCCATGATCCTGCGCCACTCGTCGATCGCCATATCTCCCGCGGCCCGCCACACGCCGATTCCGGCATTGTTCACGCTGATCGACAGACCACCCCACGTCCGCACGACTTCGTCGACCATCGCGGCGACCTGCGCCTGGTCGGTCACATCGGCGTGCACGGCGATCGCGGTCCCGCCGGCAGCCACGATCTCACTGACCACCGTGCGCGCGCATTCGAGGTCAATATCCGCAACGGCGACCTTCGCGCCGGCCTGTGCAAGCGCGAGGCAGAAGCTGCGGCCTATGCCCTGTCCGCCGCCGGTGACGACCGCCGTCCGCCCGTCGAGTCTGAACCTGTCAAGGATCGCCATAGCCACCTCCCGGCCGGTACTGCCCCGGCCCCTACCCCGACGCGCGCGCCGGGAGTGCCGACAGCTGCGCGTGCGTCCAGCGCAACAGTTCTTCGGTCGTCGCCCAGTCGATGCACGGGTCGGTGATCGACACGCCGTAGCGCAGGTCGTCGAGCCGATCGGGGATCTCCTGTCGGCCGGCGTTCAGGTTGCTCTCGAGCATGAAGCCGATGATCGCCTCCTGGCCGTCGGCGCGCTGGCGGACGACCGACTGGAGCGCCTTGCCCTGCCGGGAGTAGTCCTTCATCGAGTTCGCGTGGCTGCAGTCGACCATC
>RECL01000053.1 GCA_007694025.1 Spirochaetaceae bacterium | reverse complement strand
AAGTGGCACAGCACGCCGTCGCCCATGAACTTGTCGATGCTCCCGTTGTGCTTCAGCACGATCGGAACGATGCGGCTCTGGTAGTCGGCGAGCGCGCACATGACCGTCGCCGGATCGATCGATTCGGCCCACGCGCTGAACCCGCGGATATCGATCATCATCGCGACCGCGTCGTACACTTCGCCGTCGCCCGGTTCGAAGCCGGTCTCGCGGTCCAGGATCTTCGCGGTTACCTCGGGACTGAAGTAGCGCGACAGCTCCTGCCGCGCGTGCTGCTCGGTCGCGCTGGTGGTCAGTACGCGCCCGGCGCGCGACACGCCGACCGCCAGGATCACGGTCAGCACAAGGATCGCGATGATCCGGTCGACCTGAGCGCCGACAAGCACGTCGGAGCCGGTGATATACGCGATGAAGTCGCTGGTCACCGGAGTGCCGGTCCGGATCGCGTAGAGCGTCAGAACCAGCCAGCCGGCCGCCGCGGTGACGCCTGCGAACAGCACGTAGCGCGCGTCGAATCGGAGACTACGCAGCGCTATGAAGATGAACAGATACATCGCGGTCGGCGCTTTGAGGTAGAAGCCGGCCGGCTGCTGGTACTGAACGTGATAGCTCCACAGCAGCACGCAGATCATCGCGATGTCGAGCACGATCGACACGTTGAGCATTACCGGTGAGAGGCGGCGCTTCCACGCAAGGAGCAGCCGCGCGACCACGAACGGGGAATAGACGAGCAGCACGAGCGGTACCGGCCGGATCGCAACCTCACCGGCGTACCCCTTCGGGGCCAGGAAGTAGAGCACGCCCAGAAAGAGTACGAAACCGGCCTGCATCAGGCTGATCAGGATCTCGCTCTGCTGCTCGGTCTGCGTGATCGCGCTCAATACATTTGCAGATACAACTTGTTTTGCCCGCACGGCCGCCTCCGGAGACAATATCGACAATCACCGGCGGGTTGCCAACCGTTCCCGATCGCGGTCGAAATAGCCGCGCGGAGCCGGACGTGATACGCTACGCGCATGGGTAGATCACGGCCGGCCCACGACCCGGCTGCACGGTGCCGACGCGTTGCGATAGTCTTTGGAGATCAGCTCAACGCCGATTCCGCGGTGTTCGATGGCTTTGATCCGCAAGCCGACGCGGTGTGGATGGCAGAGTCCGCCGACGAGGCGACCGGCACGTGGAACCACAAGTCGCGGATCGTGTTCTTCCTTTCGGCGATGCGCCACTTTCGCGACGCCCAGCGTGCGGCCGGGCGCGTCGTGCACTATCACGAGCTGTCGCCCGACGCCTCAACCGACCGCGGTGCCGACCTGCGGACGATCCTGTCGGACGACCTTGCGCGCTTGCG
Organism: Spirochaetaceae bacterium; assembly: GCA_007694025.1. Classification (GTDB taxonomy): domain Bacteria; phylum Spirochaetota; class Spirochaetia; order DSM-27196; family SLST01; genus SLST01. Next base: position 1,373 of record RECL01000053.1, on the reverse strand, counting down.
TCCCGATCGAATCGTCGTGGTCGAGCCGGGAGAGTACAGGACTCGATCGATGGTCGAGTCGGTAGCGGCGGGCTGCGGCGTAGCGGTCGACGTACTCGGCGACCGCTCGTTCTATACGAGCCACGACGAGTTCGATTCGTGGGCATCGGGCAGAAAGTCGCTCGTGATGGAGCAGTTCTACCGCACCGTTCGCAAGCGGCACGGGATTCTGATCGACGATGATGGTCGGCCCGAAGGCGGGCAGTGGAACTACGACTCCGACAACCGCGAGAGCTTCGGAAAGACGGGGCCGTCATCGATTCCGAAGCCGATCGGGTTCGCTCCCGACGCGATCACGCGGCGGGTCATCGATCTGGTTCGGCACCGGTTTCCGGAACACCCGGGCCGGATCGACCGCTTCGATCTTCCTGTCACGACCGGTCAGGCGCGCGAAGCACTCGCAGACTTCATCGCCAGTCGGCTGCCCGACTTTGGCAGGTACGAAGACGCGATGTGGACCGGCGAGCCGGTTCTCTACCATTCGCGGCTGTCGGCGGCTCTCAACGCGAAGCTGATCGACGCGCGCAGCTGCGTTGATGCCGCGATCGATGCGTACCGTCGGGGAGCCGCACCGCTCAACAGCGTCGAAGGATTCGTCCGTCAGATCGTCGGATGGCGCGAGTTCGTCCGCGGCGTCTACTGGAACAGGATGCCCGGGTATGCAAAGCTGAACGCGCTGGAGTGCGACGACCACGACGTCCCCGCCTGCTTCTGGACCGGTGAGACCGACATGAGGTGCGTGTCCGAAGCGATGCGGTCGCTGATCGACCGTGCATGGACGCATCACATCGAGCGCCTGATGGTGCTCGGTCAGTTCGCGCTGCTGTCGGGAGTGCACCCGTATCGTTTTCACGAGTGGCATATGGCGATGTACGTCGACGCGGCCGACTGGGTCAGCCTCCCGAACGCACTGGGAATGAGCCAGTTCGGCGACGGCGGTGTGATCGCAACCAAGCCGTACTGCGCGTCGGGGAACTACATCAACCGGATGAGCAACTACTGCTCCGGCTGCCGCTACGATCCACGCGTCGCCGATGGTCAGAACGCGTGTCCGTTCACGACGCTCTACTGGGACTTCCTTGCGCGACACCGCGACCGGCTTGCGTCCAATCACCGTATGGGTTTTCAGCTGAAGAACCTGGAACGGAAACCCGCACACGAACTCGATCGCATCCGCGCACGCGCCGCGACGCTTCGCGACACGCTCGAGCAGCCGGCTGCGGGCAGACCAACGCCGCGACCCGGGCAAAACAAGGAGAACCGACCGTGATGACGCTCCTGGCGACGGGCGCTGCGCTCGTGGTCGTCATCCTCTCCGCGGTCGCCCCGCGGCG
>RECL01000250.1 GCA_007694025.1 Spirochaetaceae bacterium | reverse complement strand
TTCCGACCGAAGAGAAGCACGCCGCCCACCGTCGGAACGACTCTCCTCTGGTGGCGCGCGGTTATTCGAAGCGATTCAAGATCACGCCGGGTCACAGGACGACGCGACGCGAAGGCGTCGACAACCGCGGCGAACGCGATATCGTCGGCGGCGAGGTCGGGAAGAGGTGTCTCGTCGTACGCCCGACCCTGTACCCCGCGTCTCAGCTCGTCGATCAGCTCCGCGTCGGCGCGGCGATTGGTCGACCCCAGGCGTACGTACACACCGTCGGAAGACCCTTCGCGTTTGACCCAGTGCGGACGTGAGCCGCTCGGGTAGACCTCGATCACCAGAACAGACTTGTCGCCGGCCTGGAGTACCTCGATCACCGGCGCCAGCCGCGGCTCGATCCGGTCGGCGATCAGACTCGCGAGACGCTCCTCTTCGTCGAGAGGATTATCGACGCCGAGCACCGCTCTGGTGTCGTTGTCTATCCCGATCGCGATGATTCCCCCGGAGCTGTTGGCGAACGCGACGATCGTCTTGATGATCGGAACCGGTGACGAAAGGTCTCGCTTGAACTCGAGCGTCTTTCCTTCGTTTCGGGCGATGATCTCTTCAAACACGACGCTCTCTCCCGAGCGGCCGAAATGCGACCCTCCCTGGAATCATACAGTCGGCACACAGATGCCACAATACGCGAACTCGCGGGTCGGGTCGCGATGTGGAGGCCCCGACGGTTTTGGCTCTGATCTGAGCGATGGTGGTTGACAATCGGGCCCCGGTAGCGTAATTCGGGTTCAGGAGAACCGAATGCACGAGCCGACCCGGGAGTCCCTCCGTGACCTGGCGGACGACGAGAGCTTCGTCCGCGGCATGGGCTACGTGGCAGAAGGACGGGTATACGACGCGCTCCTTGTAGACGACCGGCTGACCGGCCGAGCGGTCGGGAGCATGGAGATCGCGTACGAGATGGAGGTGATCCTGGGGCCACACGGTGCGGAATCGGGCCGATGCACCTGCCCGCGGGGGGACTTCTGCAAGCATCTGGTCGCCTTGGGGCTCCTGTGTATCGAGACGCCTCAGGCGGTGACACGGATAGACCGCGTAGCCCTTGCCACGCGCTTGCGAGAACTCGACCCGAACGAGTTGGCCGACCTGATTGTGGAGCGCGCGGTGAACGATCCGGTCTTCGCCCGGCGGGTTGTCGACCACCTCGAGGCGCCGGGAGACCATACCGTTGCAGCGGGTCATGGCGTCGATTTCCGCACCCAGGTTGCGCAGTATCGCGACGTCGCTTCCCGAGTGACGCCCGGCTGGGCGTCGAACCCGTACCGAGCGGGGCATCAATACGCGTCGGGTCTCCGCGAGCTCCTTATGCAGGGCGCACGAGAGACGGCGAACCATCCGGTGCGGCTCCTGGCGTTTTACACCGCGGTCTATCAGGAGATCGAAGACGCGATTGCGCACCTCGACGACTCCGACGGCGTCATAGGCGGCGCGGCCGCGGAGTGCGTGACCGGCATGATCGAGACGGTTACCCATTCCGACATCGACAGCAATTCGCGAAGAGCATGGCTCGAAATCGCGGTCCCGCTGTGCCTGGATAATCCCTACGGGATCGGCGACTGTCTACGCGACGCAATTGCCCGATGCGGCAACTCGGGAGAAGCGAGCTTCGCGATCGACCTGTTGCGAGCGAGCCTGGTCGAGTCGGCAGACCCATCGCAGCCCGGGGACGAGGTGGAGAGTGACCGGACATGGTCGCGGGAATATCGCAAGACCAGCACCTGCGAGCTCATAGCCGCTCTGCTGCGCCGCAGCGGCCGCGAGCAGGAGATCGACGCGCTCTATCTGGATGCCGGACTCCACTACCACTACGCGCTGCACCGTATTACGCTCGGCGACCGGCCGGGTGCGCAGGCGCACGCGGTCAAGCATGTGCGCAAGGGGTACGACGTGAGCCGGGCGGCGCGTGCGTTTCTGGACGCGGGCATGGTGACGGAGGCGGCGACATTCCTGGACCACGTCGCGCCATTACTGGGTTCCGACACTCCCCACCGGGGTGACATCGTGGCGGCCTGGGCGGAGGCGGTCGAGCGGTCGGGGGCGGCAGATCGAGCGCTCGATCTGCGGTTCCAGTGGTTCTGCGAACGACCATCGGTAGCGACGTACGACGCGGTCATGAAGACGGCCTCGGCACTCGATCGGACCGAGGAGTTCGAACGGAAGATGGTCGACGCGGTGAGCCGGGGCTCTTCGAGGGCCGCGACCGAGATCCACATACACCGACGCGACGTCGACGCCGCGATCGAGGCGTTCGACGCGATCGGCTCGTACCACCCCGACGACCTCGCGCTGCGGCTCGCCTCGCTTGCGGCAAAGCTGCGTCCCAGTACCAGCCGGCGCTTGATCGCCGACATCGTCGAGCGGCAAATCGCCGGACGCAGCCGCTCGCATTACGCACGAGCGGCGGCCGCAGCGGGAAAGCTACGTGACGCGATGACCGAGCATGAACTGTCGGAATACCTTGCCGACCTCCGGCTACGCTACCGGCGCCTGCCGGCGCTCCAGGATGAACTCAACCAGGTGTTCGGGGAGTAGTCGACGCGGTTACTCCAACGAGGCGACACCGGGAGATTCCCGCAATCGCGGCTATCTGCTATCATCGGCGTAGGTGTCTGGAAAGGAAGGCGACATGGAACGACAACTGCCTGACACGGACGCGTACGGAAACGCTTAT
>RECL01000012.1 GCA_007694025.1 Spirochaetaceae bacterium | reverse complement strand
TCGCGAAGCGCCGTCCTACGTCGAGTTTCGCATCACGAGCGGCTGGTGCGTCGCTTCGATCACGTCGCGCCAGAGGCTCGATTCGGGGTCGATCCGGTTGCGTTCGTGCGTCGCCATTTCGATCGGGATGTGAACGAATACGCTGTGCACCTGACTGATGACGATCCGGGTCTTGCCGGCCATCGCAGCGTGCGCCGCGTTATTGCCCAGCCGCGAGCAGTAGAGCGAGTCGTTCGGAGCAGCAACGGCGCTGCGGATGATGTAGCTCGGATCGATGTACTTCAGATTGACCGGCATCCCGATCGACTTGAAGTGGTCGACGATCCGGTCGCGCAGGAACACGCCGATGTCGCCGAGCTTCTTGTTCCCGCTCGCGTCGACCGCAGCAACCGACTCCAGGAGATCCTGCCCCGCCCCCTCGGCGACGATGATCGCCGCGTGTCCCCGCCGCTCGAGTCGCTTCCTGAGCGCTTCGAAGAACCCGTCGGCACCGTCCAGATCGAACGGTACCTCCGGGATCAGCGTGAAGTTCACCTCATGGCTCGCAAGCGTCGTGTGCGCGGCGATAAAGCCCGAGTCGCGCCCCATGACCTTCACAAGACCGATCCCGTTGATCGCGCTGTGCGCCTCGGCGTGCGCCGCAGCGACCGCACCGGTAGCTTCGGCGACCGCGGTCTCGAACCCGAAGCTCTTTTCGATGAACGCAAGGTCGTTGTCGATCGTCTTCGGCACTCCGACGATCGCGATCTTCAGGTTCCGTCGCTCGACCTCTTCGGCGATCGCGAGCGCCCCCTTCTGGGTCCCGTCGCCACCAATCGTGAAGAGCATGTTCAGGTTCATCCGCTCCATCGTGTCGACGATGTCGGACGTACGCTCGCCGCCGCCACGCGACGATCCGAGCACGGTCCCGCCGATCTTGTGAATGTCGTCAACGACATCGGGATTGAGCTCAATGGTTGGAATACTGTTGTCGGGGAGGAGCCCCTGGTACCCGTAGCGTATTCCGCTGATCCTGCGGACGCCGTAACGGTGCCACAGACAGCGTGTGATCGCGCGGATCACGTCGTTCAGCCCGGGACACAGACCGCCGCACGTGACAATCCCGGCGTGGACGTGGCTCGGCTTGAAGTAGATCTTCTCACGCGGCCCGGCCTTCTGAAGAAGCTCGTTCGCGCGGTAGCTCTTCGCGTCGTGATCAGCCGTCGCCTCTATGTCGTAGAGGATATGCTCGTCGTCCTGAACGTAGTTCGCGATCTGATCGCCCACGACTCGCGAGTACGTGATCGGCGACGGTACGCTCGGGTTTCCGAGCGTTCGAACGTGAAAGTCGTATTCGATCGGCATGATCCAAGGATAGCGAGAAATCCCCGGCGTGTCAGCGCCCGACGGCGGGTGCGCGCGGGCTACAACTCTCCGGCCGCGTGGCGCGCGAAGACACGGCGGAGCACCGCCGATTCCTGCACCCCGGTCTGCGACGTGACCAGATTACCGTCGGCGTCGAAGAACAGGAGCGTCCTGAAACCCGCGCCGTAGCGCAGCGCAAAAGCGCGGCCCGCGTCGGTGTGCAGGTCGGCAACGCGGATCACGAGCACATCGTCGGTAAACTCGTTTTCGATCCGACTCACGTTCGTGCGCAGGTCACGGCAGACCGGGCACGCGTGGTCGTGGACGTGGACGACCGCGGGAACGCCGTTGCCGACGGCCGACAGGTCGTAGAGAGAGCGCCCGTTCCGGTTGCTCGCGAAGATCATGGCCGCGACACCGGCAAGCAATACGATCGCGATCCCGAGCGACACCGCGACCCGCCGTCGTACGCGGCGCTGCGCACGAGTCTGTTTCTCTTCGCGCCTTCGCGCTTGAGTCTGTGGGTTCCCTGAAGTTCGTCCGCGGTTGGTCGTCGCTGCCATCGAGCCTCCTTGCGCCGACATCGTAAAGCTGACGCAATCAGTAAGATAGCACCGCCGCGCGACGGTGCCAAGCGGAGGCAGCGGCAACTATTGCAGTAAATCACTTGACTTAGTAGGGTATGAGCGGTAGTATCGCGATCGGAGGAAGTTCATGAGAAAATTACACCGGTTTATACTGGTATCGATACTCGCGGTCGTCGGCGCCGCGGCGTTCGCGTCGGGACGCGTAGAGGCGCGCGACCCGCTTCTGGTGAGCACCGAGCAGCTCGCGCAGCGGCTCGACGATCAGCGGACGCTGATTCTGGATGCGCGCGGCTTCGCCGAGTACCGCGATGGGTTCATCCCCGGCGCGGTGAGCCTGCCGACCGACAGCCTGAACCAGGTCGTCGTGCTCGATGACGGCACGGAGGTCGGGCGAATCGTGCAGTCGGCCGACGATATCGTCTACGCACTGCAGGACGCGGGGATCAACACGAACTCGCGCATCGTGATCTACGACCAGGGAGGATCGACGCTCGCGCCGCGCCTGTTCTGGATCCTCGAATACTACGGCCACACGAACGTCGCGGTCCTTGACGGAGGTTTTGCCGCGTGGACCGCCGCCGGACTCGGCACGTCGACCCAGGTGGCCGATATCGCGCGCGGTGACTTTGTCCCGGTGGCGCAGCCCCACAAGCACGCGGACTTCGACTACGTGAGCGCGGCGATCGGCTCCGATTCGATCATGCTGTGCAACGCGCTCTCAGAGGCGAGTTTCGCGAATGCGGCGATCCCGACGAGCACGAGCCTGCCGCAGACGAACGTGTTCGCGACCGA
>RECL01000445.1 GCA_007694025.1 Spirochaetaceae bacterium | reverse complement strand
GCGTCGGAGGTCATCTCTACCTACATCTACAAGGTCGGCGTCATCGGTACCGGTATCCTGCCGCGTTACTCATTCGCCGCGGCGATCGGGCTGTTCCAGTCGACCGTGAACCTGATCCTGGTCGTGATGGTGAACACCGCCGCGCGACGGCTCTCTGAGCACAGTCTCTATTAGGAGAAGTTCGGATGATACGCACGATCGATCGCGAACCGTTGTTCGACGCCGTCAACCTCTTGGTTGTGCTCGTCGCCGCGGTGATCGCGATGTACCCGCTTTACTTCGTCGTGATCGCGTCGATCAGCTCTCCGACCGCGGTGAACACCGGCCGGGTGATCCTGTGGCCGCGCGAACTGACGCTGCAGGGGTATCAGGAAGTGCTCCGCCACGATCCAATCTGGCGCGGCTACGCAAACTCGATCTACTACACGGCCGTGGGTACAGTCATCAACGTATCGCTTACGATCGCCGCCGGTTACGCGCTGTCGCGAAAGGACCTGCCGCTGCGGCGGTTGTTCACCTTCGTGTTCGTGTTCACGCTCTTCTTCCAGGGCGGCCTGATCCCGCGGTACCTGCTGGTGCGGAACCTGGGTTTGATGAACACCGTGTGGGCGCTCGCGCTTCCGAGCGCGGTGAACGTCTTCTATCTGATCATCTGCCGCACCTTCTTCGCGACGACGATACCCGACGAGCTTCTGGATTCGGCGCGGATAGACGGCTGTGGAACGTTCCGGTTCTTCTTCCAGATCGTAGTGCCGCTGTCGCCGGCGATCATCGCGATCATGACGATCTACTACGCGGTGTTCCACTGGAATACCTTCTTCGACGGATTCCTGTTCATGACGAATCGTGATCGCTATCCGTTGCAGGTCGTGCTTCGCGATCTGATCATTCAGAATCAGTCGATTACGCTCGACATGGATCCGATGGCGGCCGACGAGCGGCAGCGCACCGCCGATCTGATCAAGTACGGAGCGATCATACTCGCGAGCGTGCCGGTCCTGATGCTCTATCCCTTCCTGCAGAAGTACTTCGTGAAGGGCGTGATGATCGGATCGGTAAAAGGGTGATACCGGCGTCGTTGACGCCGAGATAGTTTTCTTCAGGAGGTACGTATGTACTGTAATCACACACGCACGACGCGCGGGGTAGCCATCGTGGCGCTCGCGCTTCTGCTCGTCGGAGCGACGACGGCGTTTGCCGGTGGAGCCGCGCAGCAACCGGCTGCCGCGGTCGATTTCAACGCGACCGGCTTTCCGATCACGAACCAGCCGACGACGCTGAAGGTTTTCTTCGGGCTGCTCCCCGAACAGACCGTCCCGCTGAACCGGATGACGATTGTCCGCCAGATCCAGGAGCGGACCAACGTAGAGATCGACTGGGTGACCGCACCGGCCAACGACATGGACACCCGGATCAACCTGATGTTCGCGTCGGGCGATCTTCCCGACATGTTCCTGGAAGGACTCTCTGTGCCGCAAGCTTTTGCGTACGCGGCGCAGGGGCTTGTCCGTCCGATCGACGAGCTGCTCGAGCAGTACGCGCCGACGATCACCGGCTTCATCGATACAACCCCCGGTCTGCGCGAGGTGCTGACCAGTCCCGACGGGAGGATCTACTCGACCTTCAACTTCGGGAACGCGTACCACCAGGATCTGGGCAACATGCTCTACATCAACCGGGAGTGGCTCGCCGCGGTTGGTCGGGAGATACCGACAACTCTTGACGAGTACTACGAGATCCTGCAGCTGTTCAAGTCGCGCGACCTCAATGGTACCGGAAGCGCCGCCGACCAGATTCCGCTCAGTCTTGTCTTCTACACGCGGAATGTGAACTGGTCCGATCTGGGCTTCTTTGGGTCGTTCGGTGTGCAGATGGACCAGGGAGCCGATTTCTTCGCGGTCGAAAACGATCGTGTCGTTTGGGAGCCGGCTACCGAAGGGTTCAAGAATACGATCGCCTGGCTCAACAAGCTTCACCGCGAAGGACTCCTGGACCCGGAGGCGTACATCCAGGATCGCGGACAGATGCAGGCGAAGGGAAACCAGGTCCCGCCGATCTTTGGTAGCTACGTTTCGTGGTTCAGTATCAACGTCGCCGGGCAGAACGGCCGGTTCTACGACATCGTCGGACCGCTTGAGGGTCCGGACGGCCACCGGATGGCAAACTGGCACCCGCGCGCGATGATGAACGGTGGCCGCGGCGTCATCCCGACGTCGTCGAACAAGGCTGAAATCGCGATCCGCTGGCTCGATCATATCTACGAGCCGGAGATCAACATCCAGATGGCGTACGGCGCGTTCGGCGAAGGCGTCGAGAAGACAGCCGACGGTACGTACCGCATCCTTCCGCCGCCGGAAGGCGTCAGCGCGGAGCTGCATCGGATGACGGCAAGCCCGCATCACCCGCCAATGACGTTTCCGCAGGTCCTTACGACCGAAGACCCGCAGCACTTCCAGGACAAGGACCGCGCGAAGCGCGAACTCTTCCTGCCCTACCTTCCGGTCGATCGCGCTCTGCCGGTCTTCTACCTGACGCAGGCCGATCAGGAGCAGTTCGACGCGATCTTCCCGGACCTTCTGAGCTACATGCAGCAGAAGTGGGCCGAATGGGTCACCAACGGTCGCATCGATCAGGAGTGGGCCGAGTACCTCAGGCGTCTGGACCAGATGGGTCTGCCGCAGGCGATTGCGATCCAGCAGCGCGGACTCGACAACCTGCGCTCGCGCTGA
>RECL01000013.1 GCA_007694025.1 Spirochaetaceae bacterium | reverse complement strand
ATGTCGTCCTGTACGTAGAGATAGGGGTCGCGCTCCTGGAGCTCCGCGATCGCAGCCCACTGCTCGGGGTAGATGACGGTGTTGAGAGCAGCGAGCGTCGATTCGAGGTTGCTCATCCGTTTGATCCCGTTGAGGAGCATGTCGATTCCAGGGTGAAAGAGCGAGACCTGAACCGCCGCCGCTACCACATCGACGCCGATCCGCTCGCAGAGCTTCTTGAGCTCGAGCGACAGGAGCTGGTGTCGGCGGAGGAAGCTGAACTTCGCCGCGCGATCGGAGGTTTCGGGCGCCTTGATCATGCCGAAGTGGAGGACCGACGCGTTGTAGAACGCCACTCCGTGTTTCGCGCAGTAGTCGATGAGACCGAGCGCGCTCTTTTTCAGGAGGCTGTAGTTCTGATAGCTCAGGACCGAGTCGAAGTACCCGCTTCGCGCGGCGAGTTCGAGCGTATTGACCGATCGGGTGCCCATCCCGATGTAGGAGATTGCGCCCTTCTCCCGTTGCTCGACCAGAAACGGAATCACCTCGGGAACACACGGCTCGTAACTGCGGCAGTCGTGGATCTGGTAGCAGTCGATGTGATCGACCCCGAGTCGTTCGAAACTCTCGAAGTAGAGACGCTTGAACGTCTCGAAGTCGTCGTGCCCGCCCTGGAATGCCCCCTTCGTCGCGAGGAAGATCTCGTTTCGCGGGACTTCCTTCAGAAACTCGCCGACGACGACCTCGCTCTCCCCGTATTCCCGCGCAGAATCGTAGAACCGAAACCCCGACTCATAGCACGACATGAGGAGCTCCACCTGGGACTTCACGGTCGGGGCATCGAGCTCCGTCCGGCCGACCCACGCGCACCCCACTCCAACGGGCACGCTCCGCCCGCCGCCAAGCCGGAGCGGAAACTCGCGGATCCGGTCTTTGATCGGTATCGATGCGACATTCGCTGTGTTCATTGCTTTCTCGACCTCTTCTGTTCGTCAATCCCACGGCCGGCGGTACGACGGCGCGTTGCAGTAGCGTTTCATCCCGGCTCGAACCGCGATCGAGCGTCCGGGCGGCAGGTCGACCCGCAGCCAGGGAGTCTTGTCCGTGTCGCGCCCGTCCACCGACGTGAATGCGTGCTCGGCGAACGCCCCCGCCTGGACGATCACCGACCGGCGGTGCACGGGGCTGGTGTTCACCAGCGTGAACTCCACGCTCCGTCGGTCGAGCGAGGTGACGAGCGCCCCCACGTCCTCGGGAAGGCCGGGGCGCTTGAGATCCGCGTCGAAGTGGCGCAGCGCCACGTGCAGCAGGCCGCCGTGGTAGACGATCTGCGGACCGCCGTGCGCGAGCTGCAGCAGGCCCTCCGTGTGGACCGGGTTGTGGTTCTGCCAGTGGTGGACGTCGACCGTCTCGGGGTCGGCATGGTCGTCTCTGATGAGGTCCATCCGGCGCAGGACCTCGGCGTACTGCGCCTCCAGGATGCGTTCCGGGTAGTCGGGCTTTCGTCCGTCGAGGTAGCAGTACCACGGCCCGAAGTGGATGTCGTCGCCCTTGCCGCGCCCCGGGTGGACCTCCAGCCAGTCGGTCCGGACCTCAGGCAGCGACTCCAGACGCGTGCGATCGCGATCGTCCTGCGACAGGTACCAGATCTGCGCGGCGTGGTGCGGCTTGAGCGGCCGGTAGGAGCTCCACCCTTCGTCGGTGTGCCGGTGGGGAACGAGCAGCCTGCCGTCAACGAGCTTCCCGAGGTCGATCATGCGATCGAGCTGACCCCGCGGGATGTCCAGGTACGACAGATCGCCGTTCAGAAGCGATGCGTTCATCGCGGCGATCGTGAGCGGCTCGATGATCGTCGGAAACCCGTGCGGCCAGCGCCAGCCGTAGTAGCCGCCCCACCACTTGCCGTCCATCGTCTCGCCGATCTCGCCGGAGGGGCCCACGTTGTCCGGGCAGATCCCGTCGTTTCGTTTGATCCGGTCGGCCCACGCCTCGAGGTAGTCGACGACCCAGGCGCGATACCTCGGATCGCCGGTCAGGATGAACGCATGCGTCACCAGGCTGGTCGCGGCGAGGTTGAGCGGCACGTCGCAGCGCATCTGCCTGCGGTTGAGCGCCTCAAGGATGACCCGATAGACTCGATCGTCGTTCCAGTCGGCGATCTTCACGGTCTCGTCGGCTCCGGGGCGCACGACGGCGCGCGTGGGCACGTCCAGGTCGTCAAACGGCGCCGGGTAGCCGGCGAGGACCGCGCGGTGGGTTTCCCAGTCCTCGAACGAGTTCTCGAAGCGCGGCCCGCGGCTCCCTGTGATGGGCGAGCGGATCATCTTCTGCTGCGCATCCCAGTTCTGCGCCTCCGCGTCATCTCCGGTGTAGAACGACGCGAAGCGCAGCGCGCGCGAGCGGTCGGGTTCGCTCAGCGGGTCGGCAAGCCCGAAGTAGTAGAAGTAGATCGACGACTCGCCGTGGTGCATCCAGTCGTAGTAGGCGTCGAACTCGCGGTAGACCTGCCCGTACGAGGTGAACTGCTTCGTCACCGCGTTCCAGTAGAAGCGCGAAAGGTCGTGGATCTGGTCCGACCCGCCGATCGCGTAGAACAGCGGCCAGTTGTGGTAGCTCTCGTACCCGTCGTCGGACCCGTCCATTCCGGGCCACCGGTCGCGCCAGATGAAGCTGCCGTCCGCGCGCGTGTACCGCCGCGCGTAGACGGGTGCCGCCTGGTTCATCACGTCGATCAGCTGACGCTCGCGAAGCGCCCAGTCGGG
>RECL01000239.1 GCA_007694025.1 Spirochaetaceae bacterium | reverse complement strand
GCTCTTCGGTCGGACCTCGCTCACGCTCTGCGAACGAAGCGAAGAGAAGCGGGAGACCGGACATCTCAAGGCGAGCTCGTCGGTCGGTGCGACCAGTCGGGCCCTGGTACAGAAGGCGTTCGACGCCGGACGCTACGCGATCGTAAGCAGCACGGGCGTGCTGCCGCCGGCGCTTCAGGGGATCTGGACCGGCACGTGGCGGCCGAACTGGTCGGGTGATTTCACGCTCAACGGGAACGTGCAATCGGCGGTGGCCGCGAGCCTGCCGGGTAATCACCACGAGTGTCTGCGCGCGACGCTCGACTACCTGTCGGGTCTGATCGACGACTTCAGAACGAGCGCGCGCGAGCTGTTCGCCTTCCGCGGTATCTATGTTCCGTGGCGCGCGAGCACGCACGGTCAGTGCCACTACGCGGGGTACAAGGACGGGCACAACGCGTTCCCCGGGACCTACTGGTTTGCGGGTACCGCGTGGTGGGCGTGGTTCTACTACGATTACTGGCTCTACACCGGAGACGACGAGTTCTTCCGGACGCAGTTGACGCCGTACTTCCTGGAGGCGGCCGACTTCTACGAGGACTACCTGTGCGTCGAACGCGACGGTCGGCTCGTCCTGGTGCCGTCGTACTCGCCGGAGAACACACCCACTGGCGGCCACGGTCTGCAGCCGAACGCGACGATGACGATCGCCTCGACCAGGCAGCTCCTTCGGACCCTGCTCACCATAGGCGACCGGCTCGGCGTGGATCGGGCGCGACAGGAGCGGTGGCGGACGGTGCTCGCGAAGATGCCCGACTACACGATCGACCCGAGCGGCGCGCTGTCGGAGTGGGCGTGGCCCGCGGTGACGAACAACGATCAGCATCGCCACGCGTCGCACCTCTACCCGGTCTACGACGGAGTCGCGCCGGAGGTCGCGCGGAGCCGCGAGCTGCGCGAGGCGTGTCGCGTCGCGATTGAGAAGCGGCTCGAGTACCGGCGAGAGCGCAACGGCGCGGAGATGGCGTTCGGCCTGGTGCAGCTCGGCATGTCGGCCGCGTACCTTCGTGACACCGCGCTCGCCTACGAGTGCGTGGAGTGGCTGACCAACGGCTATTGGTCGCCCGCGATGGTGTCGCAGCACGACCCCGGCGATATCCTGAACGTCGACACCTCGGGTGGACTTCCCGCGGTGATCATGACGATGCTCGTCCAGTCGTTCGAACCCCAGTCGCCTGGTGCCCCGTGGCGAATATCGATCCTGCCGTGCCTGCCGCGCGAGTGGCCGAACGGCTCGCTCGAAGGCATCCGGTGCCGCGGTGGCTTTGAGGTCTCGATCACGTGGGCGGCAGGTGCGCTCGAGCGGCTACACGTGGTGACGCTCCGCGGAGAGCGATGCCAGATCGAGTACCGCGGCCGGACAGAAGAGGCACCCTTCAGTGACGGCCGCTGGGTTCGGGCCTCTGACGGCGAGTAGCGGGGGGGCGCGGTGTACTGCTCAAGCGGCTTGAAAGTTGACTGACGTGATGCGAACATACACGTATGGTCGTTGAAGCGAGGCACCGGTGACCTCTGACATGAACGCAATTCAGCTCGATGAGGTCGGCGCGCCGCTCGTCGTGCGCCGGATTCCGGTTCCGCAGCCCGGACCGGGAGAGGTCCTCGTGAAGATGGCGGCATCCCCGATCAATCCGTCCGACCTCGCGTTCATGATGGGCGGGTACGGGTTTGCGCAGGGCCTGCCGGTCACGCCGGGCAATGAGGGGAGCGGGCTCGTGGTTGCCGTTGGGTCCGGACTCATGGCGAAGCGGCTCCGCGGGAAGCGCGTCGCGTGCTTCGCGCGAAAGGGCATCGCGGGCGCCTGGGCCGACTACATGGTCACGCGCGCGTCGCTCTGCGTTCCGGTCTCATCGGACACGACCTTCGAACAAGCCGCAACCAGCCTGATCAACCCGCTCACCGCGCAGGCATTCATGCAGATCGTTCGGCGTGACCGTCCCGCGGCGTTCGTCAACACCGCGGCCGCGAGCTCGCTCGGTCGAATGCTCGTCCGCCTCAGCGGCCGGGAAGCGACTCCGTTGATCAACGTTGTTCGAAACGAGTCTCAGGTCTCGTTGCTGAGATCGATGGGGGCAGAGCACGTGCTCGACAGCACTACCCCCGGGTTTGAGGAGCAGCTTGCGTCACTGACAAGACAGCTCGGCGCGACGCTGATCTTGGACGCAGTCGGCGGTCCGCTTCTTGGACAGCTCCTGCGCGCGGCGCCACACGGAACCCAGATCCTTTCGTACGGCAGGCTGTCCGACGAACCGTGCGTGATCGAGCCCGGCGAACTGATTCTTCAGCGCAAGCGAATCGTCGGCTTCTTCCTGTCGGACTGGATGGAGCAGCGCACTATCTTTCAGGTCCTCGCCGATATCCGCCGGGTGCAGCGAAGCCTCTCAACCGACATGCAGACGCACATCCGCCGGCGCGTGCCGCTCGAAGACGTCAACGACGCGCTGGACGAGTACCGGCGCTCGATGACCGACGGCAAACTCCTGCTCGTTCCGTCTGGAGCCGACTGACCGCCCGCGCCCTGCCCCCGCCCCGCCCCGTGGCGCACCTTGACCGATCGCCTTCCGCGTGCGTGAATGGCACGCATGGATTGGCTTCTTTCGAAAGGATTCACGCGCGACGAGTTTCGCGACCGGCGGCGCGCGGTCGCGCGGACAATCGGGCCCGACGCGTACGCGCTCGTCCAGGGGGCGCCTCGGTCCACCGGGATGACGGCGGAGCTTGC
>RECL01000014.1 GCA_007694025.1 Spirochaetaceae bacterium | reverse complement strand
CGCGCGCAACGGGAAAACGGGGCTTCAAGCGGCCACTGACGGCGACCACGACCTGGTCCTGCTCGACCTGATGCTGCCGGGCATCGACGGGTTCGATGTTGCCGCGGCGCTCCGCGACCGCGTGGAGATTCCGATCCTGATCGTGTCGGCCCGCCACGACGATGAAGACAAGATACGCGGGCTTGGACTGGGTGCCGACGACTACATCACCAAGCCGTTCAGCCCGAGCGAGCTCGTCGCGCGCGTCAAGACCAACATCGAGCGGTATCGCCGCCTGACCAGCCGACATCGGTCGTCGCCGGTGGCGGGTGCCGAGGGGTCTCTCCCGGTCGACGCGGCACGCGAGCTCGCCGCC
The DNA here is from genome assembly GCA_007694025.1 of Spirochaetaceae bacterium. Taxonomy (GTDB): domain Bacteria; phylum Spirochaetota; class Spirochaetia; order DSM-27196; family SLST01; genus SLST01. The sequence goes on along the minus strand of RECL01000014.1, from coordinate 2,408 downwards.
GGGCCCGTCACGATCGACCTGGCGTCGCTGCGTGTCGCCTGCCGCGGCCGTGAGGTGGTGCTCACTGCGAAGGAGCTCGCGATCCTCCGGCTGCTGATGGAGAACCCGGACACCGTTCTCACAAAGGACGACATCTACGGCCGCGTCTGGGGAGAAGCGCACTTCGGGGACATGTCGACGGTCACGGTCCACATCCGTCGGCTGCGAGAGAAGCTCGAAGAGGATCCGGGCAGGCCGACGCTGATCGAAACCGTCTGGGGTCTGGGGTACCGATTCAACGCGACATGACTGGTGCCGCTACGCGATGCTGTCGAGCCTCGACAGATCGACGATCCCGTCCACCGGCTCACCGCGCATGAACGCGTCAACCTGGTCAACCGCCCAGTCGCCCATCCGCTCTATCTCCCGCGCGTGGCTTCCGGCGACGTGCGGCGTCAGGATGCAGTTTGCCAGGCGGTAGAACGGATGCCCTTCGGCCGGCGGCTCGGGATGCGTTACGTCCAGATACGCGACGATGTCGCGGGTCTCGAGCGCGCGGGCGAGCGCAGCTTCGTCGATGAGCCGACCGCGCGCGGTGTTGATGAGCGTCGTCCCGTCGCGCATCAGCGCGAGCGTCCGGTCGTTGATGATTCCCCAGTTCGGTTCGACATCGGCATGGTGTAGCGACACGACGTCGCAGCGCTCCATGATCTGATCGAGCGTCGCCTTCGTCACGCTGAGCGCCGCGGCTTCCGACTCGCTCAGGTAGGGGTCTTCGACCAGGATGTGGATATCGTACGGCGCAAGAAGCGCAATCAGAATGCGGCTCACCCGGCCGAGCCCGACAAGCCCTACCGTGCTCCCGTAGTAGCCGGGAGCGCTCGCTTCGTCGCGCCGCCAGCCGCGCGGACCTTCGTTACGCACTCGGGAACTGAGCCTGTGCAGGCCCTTGAGTGACGTCAGGATCAGCCCCAGGACGAACTCGGCGACGGGTCGGGCGTTGATGTGCACCGCCGAGCATACGGTGATCCCGCGAGCGACGAGTTCATCGGTCACGAAGTGCTTCACGGTACCCGCCGCGTAGACGACCAGCTTCAGGTTCGGGGCCGCGTCCAGGAGCTCACGGGTAAACGGCCGGGTGCCCCACGTCCCGACAACGATGTCCGAACCGGCAATCAGGCGCGCCGCGTCGGCGTCGGTGAGCTCGCGGTCGGCGGGTACGCTATCCACCGGCGCACCGAGCGCCGCGAGTCGCCCGCGCGCCGCGTCGTTGTAGACGCTCCAGAACCTGTTCCCTGCGTTGACTCCGATTCGCATTCTTCCTCCCTGCTACCGTAGCGAGTCTATATCACCGACGAGTTCTATACCGGCTGCCCCGCCGGCGGTATCGACGACGACCGCATCGCGATCGGTTACGATCAGCCGCAACGACGCGTCCAGGCTTTCGGCGATACGCCGATCCATCGCGCCGCCGACCGGAGCCGCGAGCAATCCGGTGTGCGTCCGTTCGCCTTGGATCCGCACCGTCGTCGCACCCGCTTTGACGACGACGGTAACGGCCGTCCCGTCGGTACTCAGTTCGTCGATGCGCGCCCGCGAGTACGTCCCAAACTGGAACACCCGATCGCGTGTAGCAACGAAGCCCAGAAACCCGGTGAAGCTGCGTCCGAGCCACGGGATCCGCGCGACCGATATCATGACCGATACCGACGCGTCGGGAAAGCCGTTGCCCTGGATCCAGACCCACGACGTCGGCATCGACGTACCCCAGTCCTTCTCCAGGTAGCCGCGGCCTACGCGGGAGCCGTCGGACGGAGTCGCGCGTCCCGGTTGCCCAGCGACCGGTGCGGCGCCGAAATCGACCGTCGATCCATCGATCTCAAGCGAGCCGTACACGTCGTGTGCGACGCTTCCGACCTCGTGGTAGCACTCCATGAACGGAACGTGGCGGTACCACCCCATGATCCCGGGCCTAAGCAGAGACCGTTCGATTCGCCGGTTCGCCCCGTAGCGAAGCGACCCACGGATCCCGCCAAACGCGTCGGGCAGGTCGACGATGAGCCCGTCGCGGCCGAATGAGTTCGCCCCGACGCGCGCGTGGAAACTGGTCGACGACGCGTCGAACTCCGACAGCGCATAGCGCGAGTACGCGGTCTGTCCGTCGGCTCCTCTGATGACCTGCACGAACGCGTGACCGGCACCTTCACGGTCGTACGAGACTCCGGGGATGAACGAGTACGCCTGTCCGTCGGGGGCGACGTTCTTGAAGTACCAGCCTTCGAAGTAGTTGCGTCTTCCCGCGCTCTGAAACGCGAATGGGTCTTTCACGGAATGCTCCTTGGATTCAGTTTCCACGACGAGCCGACGGTCGTCAAACGTAGGCTTCGAGCACCTGTTCGAGGAGCTCCTCGCGGTTGAGAACGAATACC
>RECL01000174.1 GCA_007694025.1 Spirochaetaceae bacterium | reverse complement strand
TGGTCATCCCGACGCGCAAGCGACCCAGATCGACAAGCCTGACAAACGGCTCGGGTAGCTCGACATCGATCTTGGTGTCGGCGACGCGCATCTCCCAGCCGGGATCGGGACCCGCGTCGACAACCGGTGCGTCGGGCGAGGTGGCGCACCCGGCGATCAGCAACGCGACGACGATCGTCGCTACGGCGCAAATCGTCCGGTGCGTAACGGTGATCTTCGTGTCCGGTCTGTTATCCATCGCCAGCTCCTCCGCCGTGCGCACTTGCGCCGCCTCGGTCATACTGTAGTCCGCCGGCCGGCCGCGTGCAAGCATCGAAGGTGCCTGCCTGACTGCTACATACGCGCTCGATACCAAAGGCGCGCTGACACCACCCGACGCTTCGGTCGTTGTCGGAATTGACAGCTGCGCCCGGCCTTGCTATAGTATGGAGCAGATCTGGCTGGTCACGGTCGACTGGCTAAGCCGGAGAGTGCACGCGAGGCGCGAATAGTGATGCCCGACGAATGGTGGGCGATTAACTCAGTGGGAGAGTGCACGCGAGGCGAAACGGTGTCCAGGCATGATAGTGGGCGATTAACTCAGCGGGAGAGTGCTACCTTCACACGGTAGAAGTCGCCGGTTCAAATCCGGCATCGCCCACTATCAGGCTTACGTTTTCGTGCCGCCTCGCAGCTTCACACGGTAGAAGTCGGCAGTTCAAATCTGCCATCGCCCACCATTCGCCGTGCGTAGATTGCTGCGCGTGGCAGCTTCACACGGTAGAAGTCGGCAGTTCAGATCTGCCATCGCCCACTATCGTGGGGTCCGGGATCGACGTTCAAGTTGCCTGGATTTGACAGATCCTCGACTTGGTGATAGTTGGCGTCTACGAGCCAAATCCAGCAGACGTTTCGACACGACGGTGCCTTCTACCGCGTACCGGTAGCCTTGTCTTCCGGTCCACCGGTGAGCCGGATCGCGAAGAAGTGCTTCAGACTCTGGATCATCGCATTTCTCTTGGGAGTATCCATTAGGCCCAGATTGTAGCGTTTCCACTTGATTGCAGGCAGATCCCGGATGTGCTCAGGACCGAAATGGTTCCAGTCTGGGTCACCCTCCTTGAACGCTACAACGAACGCCTTGTCCTGCGGTGTGAGCATCGTGGCGATCGAGTCGATCAGGGTCAGTCGGGTGCGCTCCAGGTCCGCGACGTCAACCGGATCGACCGTCATCCGCTCAAAATCGACCACGAACGTCTCCCGGATGTCAATGAGCGTTGGATTGAGAACTTCGAGGAACCGCCTGTCGTGTGATATGAGATAGACGAGGAATGCTTCCTTCAGGCGAGCTGTAATACCCTCGTTTTCCAGGAGGAGCTTCACGTCGAAGAGGTCCCGCGGGTGCTGTCGATCCAGCGCGGCCACGATCTTCCCCGCAAACAGGTCTTCAAACGAAACCACCGGTACCTCGGCGAAGCCGAACGCCGCTTCGGCCGACGGGCATATCCTTCGCAACGACGAGGGGTAGACGGTTCCGCGGAGAACGGGACTCAGCTCGATCTTGACGACCGATCGGTCCAACCGAACGACGAGTTTGACGACAGCATCGGTCCGGCCCAGCCGGATGTAGTGCACCTTTGCACGCGGGATACGCTCGGAGATCAGCCTCCCCATGCGGGACATCCCATCGGTGATCTCACGCAGTGAGTCCTCTCGGGCCTTGATCGGTGTGTACACGAGATCGATATCTACCGAGAGCCGCGGCATGTCCCTGTAGAACAAGTTAATGGCCGTGCCGCCCTTCAGGGCGAAGCACTCTTCGGTCGCGATGACCGGCAGGATGCGGACCAGGAGCTGGACCTGCTCAAAATACGGGTTGCTTCGGTTCATCGTCATCCTTCGTCGGGACTGTGATCAGATACTCGTCGTCAAGAACGCCACCTTTCACTATCTGCCGCTTGCCTGACCCCAGTTCGATGCTGTTCTGGTCGAGATGGCGGTACCACCCGTGGCCGCAATCGCGCGCCAGCCACAGAAAGAGCCGCTTTGCTTTCACCTGTCGACACCCCTGGAGGACCGACTGCAGCAGTGCCGGTCTGAGGTTGGTTGCGCCATCCATCATGAGCTTCACCCGGCGTATCTCCGCGGTCGACGAGACCGTACTGACCGTTTCCAGGAAGGCGCGCTCGGCCGTCGCATAACGGATTGGCCATTCCCAGGTGCCGAACGGTATCTCCTCTATGCCGATCTCGAAGTCGGTGAACGGACTGCGTTTCATCTCAACGAGGCTGGACCCAGCATCGACTCCGTCGATCCAGGTTGGAAGGGTCGTGTCGCTGTACAGCCTCGTCTCGGGCCTTCCCTCGAGTTCCAGGTAGTGCTGATAGCCGTGCAATCCCAACGCGCTCAGGTGACCGACGTGAATGCGGTATCCAAGCTCCGCGAGCGAGTAGACGACGTGTTGCCATTTGAGCGGTGGGCCGGGCTTGCGGTACACTCCGCGTGCGATCCGCTCGAGCTTGCCTGATCGAACATAGTAGTCGACCGCGGGGCGATCGAGCCCGCGGTCCTGAAGCCACCGCCGGTCCACGAGCTGTCCTTCCGGCAGAGTGGCGTCAAGCACCGCCATGATCGTTCCAGTTTGTGTGATCGCCATATTGCATATCTATAGTATGCATTATATCAGGCGTGCAAACCAGAGGCAAGTTCACCGGCGGCCGTATTTGCATACCTGTACTCTGCGTGAGATGCCACAACCAAACCTATGAACACGTTGTGGTGGATGAAGCGCAGGACCCTCATCCCGGCAGTCCATTGAGCATTGGCTTGACAATATAACACTATACATGTAACATGCGTGTATGGCACCCAAGGATCCGAAGTACACCGTGAGCGAGCTCGAGCACCTCACCGGCGTTAGTCGGCGCACGATCCACTTCTACGTAAAGGAGGGGGTGATCGCGCCGCCCGATGGGACGGCAGGCGGTGCGTACTACGGTGAAGCGCACCTGGTGCGTCTGAAACTCACGCGAGAGCTACAGAAGTCACACCTCAAGCTCTCGGGAATCCGGGAGGCGATGGATAGCCTCACGCTCGACCAGATGCGCTCGATGCTTCAGAAGGCGAAAGGCTCCGCGAAAGTCTGGAACAAGCCATCGCTCGAGGCGTGGCTCGAGCATCGGGTAGCCGGAGTCGAGGGGGTAGTCGCGGATCGCAGTCCGCGATACGAGGATGTGGCTCACAGTGCCGGAGAATCCGAACCTGCCTGGAATCAGCCGTTTCTCGACCTTGCGAGAAGCCCGGACAACCGGAGCGCGGAAGGCGCCGGGCGGGCCGGAACGCACCACACCTGGGAGCGGATTGAAGTTGCCCCCGGACTCGAGGTGCTCGTGAGAAGTGATCTGCTGCCGCAGTACCGCCGCGCCATCGCCGAGCTCGCCGGGAACGTCGGCAAGGCCCGCTGAGGCCAAGGAGGCATCGTGAAGACAGAAGCGAAGCTCGACTATCTGGCTGTTCCGAACGGGGAGGCCTCCACCGTGCGGCTCCTCGTTCGGCTCACCCCTGAGCCTGCTACCCGGGCAAAGCGGGTACCGCTCAACATCGCACTCGTGCTCGACCGGTCGGCCTCCATGCACGGGGAAAAGCTGCGGTGCGTGAAGGAAGCCGCGAGAGAGCTCATTGGCTCGCTCGCGGATGAGGACACCGTCTCGCTGACCGCATACCACGATGAGGTCGAGGCTCTGGTCGCCCCGCAGAAGGTGGGCGAGGGGAGGCAGATGCTCGGTTCGGCGATTGCCGGGATCGAAGCCGGCGGCACGACGGCGTTGTGCGCAGGCTTCACGCAGGGCGGAGACCTTGCGGCGACGGCGATCGCAGAGGATCGACTCAGCCGGATACTTCTTCTGACCGACGGGCTTGCGAACGTGGGCATCACCGACCCCGACCGGATCGCGGTGGTCGTCGACCAGTTCATGGGGCAGGGGATCGGCACGAGCACGATCGGCGTGGGCGAGGCGTACAACGAAGCGCTTCTCGCGAGGATGGCAGAGCGCGGTGGCGGGTCGACCTACTTCCTTCGCTCTCCGGCTGAGGCCGCCGAGGTCTTCGCAGAGGAGCTCCGCGATCTGTCGAGCATCGACGTGCGTGACATCCGCGTGCGATTCGTGCCGGCAACCGACGGACTGGCCGTCGAGCAACTCAACACCTACGTCACAACCGAGCGTTGGCAGTGGCGCGTGGGAGACCTCTTCGGCGCCGCGCCGCGGTGCCTGGTGGTCGAGATCAGAGTGCCACCGCTCGAGGGCCAAGCCGGAACCGCTGTCGCGCTCGGTTCAGTCGAGATCAGCTTCTCCCGCCCTACTGGCGACGGATTTGAGCGCTGCTCGTCCTCGATCCCGGTTTCGCTTGCACTAGCCACGCGGGCGGAGATCGACCGGACACGAGCCGACCGCGAAGTGACCCTTGAGGCGGCCTACCTCATCGCCGCCCGGGTGACCGCCGAAGCGATGCACCTGGCCGACGCGGGCGAGTTCGACAAAGCGGACGAGCTCTTGGTCTCATGCGTGAGGCGCCTCGATACGCAGGGTCTTGCCGACGATCAGCTCAACACGCAGCTCGAGCGGATGCGCGAACGGGCGCGGCGGCTACGCGAGGAGCGAGCGGGGTTCTACGGACCGCTTGCTCGAAAGGAAATGTGCACTGAATCCGAGTACGGCACCAAGGGTCTATTCGTGAAGTCGACCCTGATGCACGAACGCGCTGCGCGCTACGCCCCGCGGGGTGACTACCGGCCCGGTGGCGCTTCGGCAGCGCCGACAGCGGTTGTCACGGCCGAGCGTGCGGTCTATCCGTGCTACCTCGTGAACGGTCACATCCTCACCGAGATCGGCGACGGCCGGCTCCTTGTCGACACGGGTGCGACGGCGAGCATGAGCGACGGCGAATCGATCGAGCTCCTCGGGCATGTGCACAGGACTACGACATCGTACATGGGAACCACCATCAGTGATATCGAGCACCTGGTGGGGACGCGGATCACCGCGCTGCTCGGGGCCGACCTCCTGGGGAACTACGATGTCCGCATCGACCTCGATAAGGGCGAGCTCGAGCTCAGCGAAGCGGTCTTGGCGCTACCCCCACCGGTCATCCGGGTCGAGGACTTCCAGGGCGTGCCGATCGTACCCGTCGGTGTCGACGGTCGAGATGAGCGGTTCTTCTTTGACACCGCGGCGAAGCTCTCCTATCTGGACGCTACGCTGGCTGCAGGTTGGACACCGATCGGGTCCGACACCGACTTCTTCCCCGGCTTCGGCGAGTTCACCGCGGAGACCGGAACGAAGCAGATCGAGGTCGCAGGACGTGCCTTGGTCGTGCGGTTCGCCACGCTCCCGCCGCTCCTCGAGGCGTCGCTCGGCCTCGCCGGGGTTCGCGGTATTCTCGGGTCCGCGTTGAGTGAGGAATCTGTGGTCACGCTTTCGTTGCGTCGGCGCAGCGTTTCGTTCGGCTGAAGGAGGTTGCTATGAACGATCGACATCTCCACCGGCGCGTAACGCGGATGATTGACACGGCCGCCAAAGCCGCCGCCCGGGGACGCTACGCGAAAGCGACGGACCGTTTTCGCACGGTGCTCGAGCTCAGTGACGCCCCCGAGGTCCGCTCCTACTGCCTGCTGTGTCTTGGCAGAGTAGAGGAGCAGCGGGAGCGTTGGGTTCTGGCACTGGAGTGGTACCTGCGGGCGTTCGAGATGGACCAGCAAAGCGACAAGACATGGTATTTCCTCAACAACAACGCTGGGTACTGCATGAACCGCCTCGGCCGTCACCGGGAGGCCGAGGCGTTCTGTCGCATGGCGATCGGAATTGACGTCGAACGTTCGAACGGCTGGAAGAACCTTGGCATAGCGCTCGAAGGGCTCGGCCAATGGTCGGCCGCAGCGGAGGCCTATCTCGAAGCCACCGAGTGTTGCGTGGCGGACACACGATCAATGGGCTTGCTCCATCGTCTACTCGAGGAGTATCCCGAGGCCGTAGCCAAGCCTCCCGAGTTGGCGGAGCGACCCGCTGTAACGCATCTCGATGTCGCCTCCAGAATTCCATGAATTCCTTGCGACATCGGTGTGGACACAGTGGGATCATTGGACGGTACAAGACCGAAGTCATCGAGCGTTGTGCTCCGTGGCGCGGCCTCGATCCTGTGGAGTATGCGACGCTCGAGTGGGTCGACTGGTTCAATAACCGGCGGCTGCTCCGACCAGGACTTTGCCGCGCCTCATGGCGCATTGGAGATATCCGCCGGTTGAACTTGAGCGCGCATACCGCGATACTGTGGACGCTCCAGCCGTAGCGATTGGACTCAACCAAACAGGTCTCCGGAAAAACCGGAGCGGTTCACCGTTGACTCGCGAGCGACCCAGGTGACCGCGAGCGATCAGACGTACCGACATCGCACACGATGCATCGATCCAACCGGTCGCGGAAAACCGATCGCGCTGGTCCGCACGCGATCGGACTCTGACGATTACAGAGACCTACGGCATGATCTGTTCGCGAGTCTCTCCGCCGCGGTTCATCGCGGTGTGCACGTTGATGTAAAGCTCGCCGGCCAGGAGCGCGGCGAGTAGCTCGGCGGTGAACGGCTGCTGATCGGTGCGCCGCCATACGCCGGAGATCGTTCCGCTCGTACCGGGTAGCGCTTCAGCAGGCGCTTCGGGCACAACAGGTCCGCCCATGATCGTGCGAACCACGCCACCCGCCTGTCCGATAGCTGCACGGTGGAAGTGAGCGTTCGCCGGCGGACCGCTGAGTCCCGTGTAGGTTATGCTGTACGCGAGCGCGGTTCGGTCGGCGCTGAGGACGAGCACGGCCATGCCCTGGGCCGATGCCGGAGTACCCGCGGCGACCAACGGCCTTGCGTTGTCGATGTTCAGGAACGCGGTGAACGTCGTGATCTGAGCGAAGCCCGTCGCTCCGGGTACAAGGATCAGCAGTACGGCGAGCATAACCGAAAGACGTCTCATAGAACCTCCTCCGATTGCCCCAGCTGGACCGAACTGGACCAACCGACGAGAAAGGTTACTCAGGAATAGATTAGCGGACAACTCATATTTGCCCCGCGCAGCGGCTTCGGTTTCGCTCGCGGGTGGCTACGCCACGACCGCCCCCTCTTTGAGCACTAGGGGAAACTCCGCGCCGGCGTTGATCATCGATTCGCCTACCGCCACCTTGATGTATTTCGACATAAGGTGGTTGCGACCGGTGAACACCGCCTCGCTCGTCATGTAGTGGATGGCCAGGGCCCGACGCGGCCGCGGACTGTGGTTGTGCGGCGATCCATGCCAGGTCAGCGCGTGGTGGAAGTGCACCTCGCCGCGACGTACCGGGCACGCGACCGGCCTGGGGCTTATGGTCTTTCCTCCATCGGGAATCGTGAACTCATCCATAGTCGCAAAGTCCCTGCCTTCCTTGTGCTGGTCGCGCTGACGGTGCAGGAAGTCGATCTGATTGCCCCACAGGTGCGAACCGGGGACCATCCACATGCAGCCGTTTTCCACATCGGCATCGTCAAACGGTATCCACGCGGAGACCTCGGTCATGGGCTCGATGGCCGGCCAGTAGGGAGCATCCTGGTGCCACGCCGTAGTTCCTCCGGAGGCCGCCGGCTTGTACTGCACCTGGTCGTGCCAGACCTGGAGATTCTGCGATCCGGTGAGATCACGAATCGCCGTTACGACAAACGGGTGATGGATGAGCCGCTCAAATGCCGGTGATGCCATCCAGATGTTGACGATCTGCCAGACCGGACGGTCGGTGTCGCCGCCGATCGATACGTAGGACACCGGGCGGGGTTCATCCTCGCGAAAACCGTCGGATCCCCTGGCGATGATTCGGTCCAGTTCCGACGACAGCTCATCGACCTCGGCCATCGATAGCACCGGGCCGGCGTTCAGAAACCCGTCGCGCTTGAACTGATCCACGGCCTGCGCTGATAATCGTTGCTGCATGTTTCCTCCTATGCGTTCGGTTCATCCCCGCTCAAAGATACCCGCGAATAGTTCGGCGAGCCATCCGGTCCCGCGCATCGTCGCGGAGCGCCTGGTCGAGCGGGCGCGCGCCGATGCAGAACGGATTCGCGAGCGACTTGTTCACGAAGTCGGCCCGGCAGAGTACTACCGGGCACTCCGCATTGCGATGGAGGAGACTACCTTTCCCGTCGATATCATAGAGATCGAGAAAGTCGACAAGGAGACGCGGGATCGGATCACACGGCGCGGCAGGCTGGTGTATGAGGAACGCGAGTGAAATCGAGTTGTTTGACGACACGACACCCGCCTCCTTGAGCTCCTGAAGTTTCGCCACTTTCGACGCTACTACCTCGAAACCGAATACGATTGGGACCGGCTGGACTACCTGATGGTGATCCTGGGCAAGGCGCACCCTGCCGTAGTTGCCGGTCTGGAGCGCTTCCTGGCGTTTCTAGCTCGAATCGAATCGTGAACGGGACGCCCGGCAGACGGCGGTCTCGTTATCCCAGCAGCCGGTAGTGGACCTCAGGCGGACGCCGATCGACGAAGCGCTCGGCGACGTTCGCTATCCGAAGCAGCAGGTGTTCCTGCCAGTGCGCGGCCATCGCCTGCATGCCGATCGGGAGTCCGGCGGCGGTGTAGCCAGCCGGGAAGCTGATCGCCGGCAGGCCGAGCATGTTAGCCGGTACCGCGAAGCGCATGATTTCGGTCACCGTGCTGAGGTCGGATATTCCCGACCGGATGCCGTCCGACGGGATCGCCGGTGCGGGTACCGCAGAGGTCGGCGTGACGATCGCGTCGACCGACGCATAGAGCTCGGTGAATCGCTCCATCGCCCGCGCGCGTACGCGCTGCGCGCGAAGGTAGTCGTCGCTCGTGAAGCTTCTCGCAAGCGCCAGGCTGATCCTGGTCGCCGGGGCCAGCAGCCGCCGCGCGTGCGGGTAGGCCGACATCGCCGACGCCATCTCGCTCAGGATAGTGACCGCGTGCGCGATTCGAAGCGCGTCCAGTTCGGGTATCTCGATCTGGACAATCGTCGCTCCGCGCTCGACCAGGCCGGCCAGCACCGACTCGCACGCGGAGACGATTTCCGGATCCGCGTGGCGAAACCACGGCGCGAACACGCCAAGCCTTACGCCGCCCAGATCGGCGCTGTCCCACCCGTCTATCGATACCGGAGGCTGGCGCAGCGTGTTCGGATCGGCGTCGTCGGGACCGGCGATCGTCGCGTACGCCAGCGCGACGTCGCTCGTGTGCGCGCCGATCGGCCCCAGATGGCCAACGCTCCAGACGATCGGCGCACTGCCCCTGAGACTCACCCGACCAAAGGTCGGCTTCAGCCCGACCAGCCCGCAGTGCGCCGCCGGAACGCGAATCGACCCGCCGCCGTCGGCTCCGAGCGACACCGGGCAGAGTCCCGCGGCGGTGGCCGCGGCGGGCCCGCTCGAGCTCCCGCCCGGGTCGTGGTCGCGATCGTAGGGGTTTCGCGCATGGCCGTGGTGAACGTTGTGCCCGGTCGGGTTGATCCCGATCTCGTGCATGTTCGCCTTGCCAAGCAGGAGCGCACCGGCCGCGCGCAGGCGCGCCACCGCGGTCGCGTCGGCGGCCGCCGGGGACGCCCCAAGGAAGCTCGTGCCGACGGTGGTCGGGTAGGGGAGCATGTCGACCTCGTCCTTCACGGCGACCGGCACACCGTCAAGCGGGCCAAGCGTGCGCCGCGACCGGTACCGTTCGGTCGCTTCCGCGGCGTCGCGGAGCAGGCGCTCACGGTCGACCGCGATGAACGCGTTGATCGACTTCGGCTCGCGCGCCTCGGCATCAATTGCCGCCAGGAAGCGCGTGGCAACCTCGGTCGGCGTCGTCGACCCGTCGGTGTACGCGCGGACGTAGTCACCGACGCTCGCGTGGATCGAGTCGGTGTTTGGCGTCTGTACGCACGAGCGAAGCTCGCGCGCCGACGGGCCGTCGCCCCTTCGTCGCGCACGGTTGCCCGGCGCCTCGGCCTGTGTCCGCTCGATGGGGTAGAAGAGCGGGGAACGGTCGACCGCAAGCGCGCGCAGGCGCGTGATGCCGCCGCTGTCCAGAAGCGAACCGATCAACATTCCACGCGTCACGCGGTTCTCAAGTGCCGCGGCGAATCCGCGCAGCGCGGCGCCCTTCAGGACGGGAAGCGATAGCGACTCAAGATCGTAGGTGCTCATAGCGCATACTACCATCATCTGCGCCATCGCGGGAGGCCTGCGCGCGCGTCAAATCGCGGGCGCGCAGCGTGCAGTACGCCGCCGGGCGGTGGGAGCCGACGCGGCTTGCGCCATCGTTGGCAGCACGGTAGAATAAGGCAAACAAGAGGATACTATGATCTACAGGAACTACGGAAAGACCGGGAAGTCGGTCTCCGCCGTCGGCTTTGGCGGCATGCGATTTGAGTCGATCGACGAGCAGCAGACCTGCGTCGACATGATGGTCCGCGCGGCCGAAGGCGGCATCAACTACTTCGATACCGCGCCAAAGTACTTCGGCACCAGGAGCGAGGAGGCGTTCGGCGCCGGGCTCGCCGAGCTGCGTCGGCGACGGCTTCCGTACTACCTGTCGACGAAGACCTTCGAGTCGGAGGAGTCGGCGGTCCGTCGCGAAATCGAAGGCCAGCTCGAGCGCCTTGGCGTCGATCACATCGATTTTTACCACATCTGGTGCATCACGAACCTGGACAACTGGAGAGAGCGCAAGGCCAACGGCGTGCTCGACACCTTTCGGAGGCTCAAGGAGGAGGGGCTGATCCGCCACATCTGCGTGTCCAGCCACCTCATCGGCGACCAGATCAACGAATTGCTGATGGAGGGCGTCTTCGAAGGCGTCCTGTTCGGCTATTCGGCGTACAACTTCGCGACGCGGCAGAAGGCGTTCGATGCGATCCGCGCGCACGACCTTGGCTGCGTCGTGATGAACCCGCTCGGCGGCGGACTGATCCCTAACAATCCCGACCTCTTCTCCTTCGTGAAGACGCAGGAGAACGAAAGCGTCGTAGAGGCCGCGCTTCGCTTTCTCTTCGCTCACCGGGAGATCACCGTCAGCCTTGTCGGCTTCGGCACCAGAGAGCACGTCGATCAGGCGCTCGCCGCGGTCGACGGGTACAAGCCGATATCAGATGCGAAGCTCGACGCTATCAAGGCAGGAGCGTCGGCCAACTTCGAGGGCATCTGCACCGGCTGCCAGTACTGCGACGGGTGCCCCGAAGAGATCCCGATCCCCAAGCTGATGGACGCGTACAACCAGAAGCTGCTCCACGGCGACTACGAAAGCCTCCTGAATCGCCTCAAGTGGCACTGGAACGTCCCGGCCGAAGAGGCCGCGAAGTGCATCGAGTGCGGCCAGTGCGAAGAGGCGTGCACGCAGCACCTGGATATCACCGGCAGGCTCAAGGAGATCGTCCAGGCGGCGGCCGCCACCGGCTAACTGCAGGCTCGCTGACACCCGCGGGCGGGCTCCCGCTATCTCATCGCGGGCCGGCCAGCCTCCGCGGCGGCGTGCGCCATCGCGCGGACGTTGTCGACCGGGACATTCGGCAGGAGCGCCTCGTGGCTCGGGCTGACAACCAGGTTCGGGCCGAGCGCGCGAGCCACACGACGTACCTCGGCGGCGACCTGGTCCGGACTGCCGTTGACCAGCAGCTCCTGCGTGTCGATCCCGCCGACGAAGGCCACTGCCCCCCGGAACTCGGCGCCAAGGCGATCCGCCTCCATGTTCGCGGCCTTCGCCTGCAACGGGTGGAGCGCATCGACCCCCAGCTCGATGAGATCGGGGATGACCTTGTAGATCGACCCGCACGAATGGAGGATGACCTGGTAGCCGTGTTCGTGCCCAACGTCGGTCAGCGTGCGGAAGTAGGGAAAGACAAACTCGCGGAAAAGCTCGGGACTGATGAGCAGGTCGAGTTGCGTCCCAAAGTCGTTTCCGAAGAAAAAGCCGTCCACCAGATCTCCTGCGACCGCGAAGAAGCGCCGGTTTGCCTCAAGGTAGAAGTTGACGATGTGCCCGGTCACCGCGTGCACGACGTCGGGGTGCGTGTACATCTTCACGAAGTAGTTGTCCATTCCAAAGAAGTCGGCGGCCAGGTGGAAGAACGGCGACCAGAACCCGCTCGCGCGGTAGACCTCCCCGGCGGCCCGGAGCTCTTCCAGGCACGCGGTGAAATCCAGGTAGTCGGGATCGGGCCACGAGTAGTCGTCGACCTCCTGCACCGAGTCGCACTCGGCAAAGACACCGGGAGCGTTGAGCGACTCTCCGGTGCGTCCCATGTCGAACATCGGCTTGCCCTGAGGATGCCGGTAGGCCGACCACTCGGGAGACAGCCAGCGAAAGTCGTCACCGAGCCGGCGGCGTACCGCGAGCTGTTGGGCCGCAGGGCCGGCGCCATCGGTCGCGTCGTCGCCGAAGGCGCGAATGAGCGCCGGCCACGAATCACGATGCGGATTTCCCATCCAGAAGCCCGCACGATCGGGTGCGCCGTCTCCTGATCTGCGGTCGATGATGGCTTTCACGCGGTCGCGCGAGTTCATCGTGGCTGGTGCGATCATCGGGCTTGCTCCGGTTCCAGGTCGCCGAGCGACGCGCTCGTCTCGTGGTCGATTTCGAGCTCATCGTGTCTGCTGTTGCCGGGAACCGGCGTGTCGAACTGGTAGGTCGGGTCGACCTGCTGCCGGCGCCACGCGTCGTGCATCTCCCGCCACGCTTCGCGGATGGTCCGCGGCTGCGGCATGTCCCACGCGATCTCCCGGCTGAGCCGTGGCAGGTTGTAGCACGGGATCGCGCCGTACATGTGATGCTCGATATGGAAGTTCATGTTCCAGTAGATGAACCGGGAGAACGGGTCGAGTTTTACGCTGCGCGCGCACTTGCGGAAATCGGCGACGTTGTCGCGAAGCCCCGCGTGCATCGTGAAGCCGACGAAGACCTTCCACCAGCTGCCGATGAAGCTCCCAAGGGTCACGACCACCGGAAGCATCCAGATCTCCAGCGCGACTCCGGCGGCGATGACCGCCGCGTGGAAGAGAATCACCAGACGCGCCCAGTTGACCGCCCTGCGGCGCCCGGCAGGATCGTCGCGGAAGATCGCCTCGGACCACTCGGTCTTGAAGAAGAGCCGAAACCTGCCGGTAAGCGCGAGCACCAGCGTCCCGCCGACGACGTGGAAGAAGGTCCGCGCGTCGAACGTGAAGAACCCGAACATGCGGATCGCCTTGAGCGTCGGATTCGCGGGAAGCACGACTTCGCGATCACCCTCCGGGTGTAGCGTGTACATGTGGTGAAAGGTGTGGCTGCGCTTGTAGTGATGGAAGTTCACGAAACTGATCAGGCTGTAGACGCGGAGGAAGAACCCGTTGAGCCACTTCGTCCGGAAGACCGTCCCGTGGGACAACTCGTGCGTCACCAACCCGGGGACGAAGGAGAAGATGACGCCGTGCAGCTGGAGTGCCAGCGCGAAGGCGACCCAGCTGCCGTTCACGAAGAATACGTGCGTGAAGTACCCGGTCAGCACCAGCAGACCCAGGTGGCCGAGCGCGTAGAAGAAGCCCTTTGCGTCGCTGCGCGTCGCGAGTTCGCGCAGCGTGTCGCGATCGATCGGGCATCGGTACCAGTCGACCTGGAGCGTCTTTCGGACTTCGCTCAGTGGGGTGTGCGCGGTCGCGCTGTGTGGCGTGCTCAT
>RECL01000015.1 GCA_007694025.1 Spirochaetaceae bacterium | reverse complement strand
GCGGATCGTTCAGCATCGTGTGGTGTCGGGTGTCTCGCTTCATGCCGCAGAAGACTTGAATCCGCGTCCCGGTCCGATCGAGCTCCGCGAGCATCGCGTGATAGAGGCGATCCTCAGCGCCGTCGGACGGCTCACACGCGACGCGGCCGGACAGGAGCGGCTCCAGATCGACGCGGATCGTACCGTACCCGCAAGAACGGAGCGAATCCAGATCGGTATGGACTCGGGCAAGCGCCTCGTCGGCGTCCGCAGCGGTTGATACGGCGGATTGCCTCAGCTCGGGGGAGATCTGGTAGTACGGAACGACCACAAGCCGCTCTGCGAACGAGCGCGCGACGTCCATGTCGCGGGCGCCGACGACGACACTCTTAACGCCGATCCTGTCGCACACGGCCGCCGGCCATTCGGGATCGCACGACGTCGCAGCGATCTTCTCCTCCAACGCGTCGAAATCGCGCGGGCTCTCGAGTCGGCACTCGAACAGATCGGCGAGCATCCGGCGGACAATCGTGTTCCAGTACGTATTTCGGCTTCGCTCGAACGCGCGAAGAAATGCATCGCGGCGATCCGCCGTGCTGAGCTGCACATCGGTCGAAGGGTAGCCGGCCGCGCGGAGCTCGCGCAGAAACCAGAAGTAGTGGAGAATGTCCCAGACGTTCGCTGCAGCCACGTTCTCAGACTCGTCCAGGTGTGTATGCGTGTCGAATACGTTCGCACGCATCACGTAATCTGCAATTGCCCGCGCTTCACTACTCATCGTCGTCATACCGGTGAGTTCGCGACGAAACCGCCGTCAATCGGGACGGTGACGCCGGTGACAAAGCCGGACGCGTCGTCGCTCGCGAGCCAGAGCAGGGTACCAACCAGATCCCGCGCGACACCGAAGCGCTTCATCGGCGTGTGCTCGATCGTCCGCACGCCCCGTTCGGTCAGATTTCCGTGCCGATCGGACTGAGGGCCGTCGCGATCGGGCTTCGGGAAGAACCCGGGCGCAATGCCGTTCACGCGGATATTCGCAGGCGCGAGGTACGCGGCGAGCCACCGGGTGAAGTTCTCGACGCCGGCCTTCCCGGCCGCGTACGCGGAGTTCCTCGTGAGCGGCGTGTAGCTGTTCATCGACGCGATATTGACGATCGCGCCTCCGCCGTTCTCGGCCATCTGCCGGCCGAACACCTGGCACGGAATCATCGTTCCGGTGGTGTTCAGGACAACGACCCGCGAGAACTCCGCGGGGTCCAGACCGAAGAATCCCCGGACCTCTCCGGGGTTATCCTTAAGCTCCTCCGCGACGAACGAGTTCACGGTCGTGATCGCACCTCTGGCGTTCCCACCGGCGCCGTTGACCAGGATCGCGCACGGTCCGAACGCCGCCATAACCGCATCACCGGCCGCGCGCGCCTGGACCGGGTCGGTGACGTCCGCGACCACGGAGATCGCCGTTCCCCCCTCGGCGTCGATGTCCTCCTTGACCGCGTCGAGCGTCGCGATCGTTCTGCCGATCAGCGCTACCTTCGCACCCTCGGCGGCGAGCCCCTTCGCCATCTCAGAGCACAGGTTCCCGCCTGCGCCGGTCACGACCGCTACTCTGTCTCGGATTCCACTGAACATCTGTGCCTCCACGCGCCGTTCGGTTCGGACGGTGCCCGAAATCAAAAGCGGCCCGGCATCAGCCGGGCCGCAGAATAACCATACCATGGGAGACGGCTCGCGTGCATGCGCACGCGAGCCATCAGCCAAGGAAACCGAAACTACTTCAGGGCCGCGTACACAGCCTGCGCGCGTTGCGTGACGACGGTGCCGCCGGAGCGGTACCAACGATCGACGAACTCATCGAACCGGTCAAGCCCCCACTCGCCCACAACGATCTTCGCGACGTACTCCTGGAACAGCCGGTGCGTCCGGATGTCGGGGTAGCCTTCGTAGATCGAAGGAGGAATGAACTGGCCGGCGATCGCCCGCACGGTGTCCTTTGAGTATTCTCCCACGAGTCGGACCTGAGTCGCCAGAGCCGGGTATGAAGGCGCATCATCGGGACCACTCAAGAGGCTCATCCCGAACTCGCTACCGCTTATCGTCGTCTCGGCATTCGAGAACAGCTGCGGTCCGACCGCCTGTCGGTATCCCGTACCCATTGCGAGGAAATCGGCTAAGGATTGACGGACCTCCTGACCATTTTCGATCACGTAGTTCAGGCCCTCATAGCCCTGGAGCACTTCTTCCTGCATCGCCGGGTTATTGAGCCACTCCATGGCTCGCATCGTCCGGCGAATCGCCTCCTCGCTCATGTGAGCGCCAAACACGTAGCCCGGCCGACGATAGTCGGTGGTTGTCAGGAAGCCGTCGTAGTCCGGATGCCGGAGCATCGGCAGGTAGTCCAACCGTACGTCGGTGACGCCGGAGTTGTAGAGGACTGAGACGCGACCGCCAGACCAATGAGTTCCGTGGTACCACGATCCGATCAAGTCTCCAGTGATCTTGCCCATCCAGACCTGACCGGTGTTAATGAATGTTTCCGGGTCCAGTAGCCCTTCCGCGTAGAGTCCGCGCATCCACTCGATCGCCGACCTCATCGCCGGCTGTACTGCGCTGTACTGAAGCTCACCGTCGTAGATGTCGAACTGCGGGAATCCTTCGACCATCGCGATCCCGAAAGGCGCGAAGAGATGGTCCATCCAGCGACCACCCTCGCGGCCGGAGGTCGGAATCTCGTTGTTCGGGTTGCCGTCACCGTTCGCATCCTGGTCGCGGAACGCCCTGAGCACCGTCACGTACTCGTCCACGG
>RECL01000016.1 GCA_007694025.1 Spirochaetaceae bacterium | reverse complement strand
ACAGAACCGCCGGCATGTAGTTCCGTTTCATCTCGCCTCCGCGGTTACTACCCGGTAGCGCGATGGTTATTCACGAGCTTGGCGAGATTTCTGTCGGGGAGGCTGCGATTGTGTCGGGACGGGCGCGGCGGCAAAAGGCGGAGAGGTATTGTTACCGGGAGAGCGCGACCAGCCGCTCGCGCGTCTCCCGGGAGAACAGCTCGTACGCGTCGCGGTCGACGCCGTCGCGCGATGCGATGCGTTCGTCTATTCGTCGGATGATCGCGGCCGGGTCGGCGTCGATGCGGCCTTGAGCGATCGCGTCGATGATCGCGTTGCGGTAGGGCTGGTCCCCCCGGAGCGCAACCAGGTCGTCGGCGTACGCGCGGTCAGACTTGGCGACGTAGTCGAGCGGCGACGGCAGGCGCCATGCGTCGAACGCGACGCCGGACACCGCGCGGGTCACGTCGCCGATCCTCAGGCGCTCCTCCCCGTCGTACGTGAAGCGGCCGAGCAGTCCGGTCTTCGTTTCCCCTGTTACGGGCTCTACCGTCCCGGTCGCGGTGTTCCACGCGGCGGCGTACCACGCATCGGGATCTTCGCGCGTCCCGCGGCCGGAGGCGAACACGAACCGGACCACATCATCATCGACCTCGAAGTACGACGTCGCAACGCTCAGCCCAGGAGGGAGCTCTTCGAGCAGCACGGCCAGTTGATCGAGTCGATCGGCGGCCCGGTCGTACCGGTAGAGGCAGACCGACTCAAACAGGCGCCTTGCGCGCCCTCCGTCGGGAAACCGTGCGATGCCACGCGGCGCGCGATAGAGCGTGTAGTCAGCCAGGAAGTAGATCGAGTCACCGACTACGAGTCCGCCGCTCAGAGATCGGGAGGTGAACACCTCTTCAGAATAGAGGCGTGAGCCCATCGCGGGGCACGCGGCGGCGGCAACGGTAGTGATGATGAGAGCCGCTGCAGGTCGCATGCGCCAGAGCAACCGTGAGCGCGTCATGACGGAACAAAGCCTACCACGCCCAGGCGCCGCGGTCTACGCCGAAGCTGGGTGGGGCGCCTGGCCGGGCGTAGCGGGATTCACAGAGGCGTCCTGGTCATCACCGCCTCTGCGGACTTCGCCACTACCGAGCGATCGTAGAGCATCGCGTCGTCGGCGTTGACGAGCTCGCCCGACGGGTAGACGTAGAGGTTCCCGGTTGCCGACGGAAGAGACGACTGATAGACGCGATCCAGATCGCCGTCGCGTTCGGTTCGCTCGGAATCGACGGCGTCGAAGTCGATGCTCTGCTCGGCGTGCCGCTTGAGCGCGTCGATCGCGGCACGGACGTCCGGCGCCAGATCTCCGTGGGCAAGCAGGTTGACCTGCTCCCCGGGATCGCGCCTTAGGTCGAAGGCGAGCGGCGGAGCATCGCGGAACCGGACGTACTTGTAGTCGCCGCAGCGAACCATCCGAAACTCGGTTCCGGCGCCCCAACGCGGATAGAGGACATCGCACGTCACCGGGACTTCGTCGAGCGCGCCACCGGAAATAGCAGGGCCAAGGTCGCGTCCGGTCGCGTTCGCCGGTACCTCAACGCGTGCGAACCCGCACAACGTCGGGAGGAGGTCGACCAGGCCAACCGGAGTGGCGCACGAGTTCGCGGCTACGTCCGCGCGCCGCTGATCGGGCGTCGATACGATGAGCGGAACCCGCGTGCACGCGTCGTACCATCCGTTCTTCCACCACACTCCGTGTTCGCCGGCCATCTCACCATGATCGGTCGTGTACACAATCACGGTGTTGTCGAGCGAGCCCGAGCGTTCGAGCCGCTGCAGGAGGTCACCGATGATCTCGTCGAGGTAGCTCACGCACGCGAAGTAACCGAGTCGGGCGTTCATCATCTCCTCGTGGTCGATTGCATCGGCGTGAAAGCCCTTCCGCATGCCAACGCTCATCGGGTGGTCGTACGCGTCTCCGCCAGGGGCAACCTTGGGCTCGGTGATCCCGGTGCGACGGTAGTGATCGATCCATCGCCGGGGAGCGGTCAGCGGGAAGTGCGGCCGGCTGAACGATGCGCACGCGAACCACGGCGACCCCGGATCGATAGCCTCCTGTTCGCGCACCCACGACACGGTCTCCTGCGCGACGACCTGCTCCTGGAGAAGGCTCTCCGGGATCCCCGTTATGCCGGCCTTTGCGGTGCGCACCCGCATCGTATGCCGATCGTCGTCTTCAATCGGTTCCCACTGGTGTCCGGTCTTCCCGGTCAGATCACCGTACGGCCGCGACTGGAAGCCGGCGAACTGGGCGCTACCGCCAAGGTGCATCTTCCCGATCAGCGCGGTCCGGTACCCCGCGTCTCCCAGGAGCGACGCGACGGTCGGTAACTCGGGCCGGAGAACCGACTCGTTCATCCACGCTCCGCAGGCGCGCGGCTCAAGGCCGGTCAACAGCGAGATTCGCGATGGCGTGCAGAGCGGCATCTGACAGTACGCATCGGTGAAGTGCGTACCGCGCGCGATGAGCGAATCGAGCGTCGGGGTGAGCACCGACTCCCCCTCCGGTGAACCCGCGCGAGCGCCAAGAAAGCGGTAGCTGTGCTCGTCGCTGAGCAGAAAGAGAATGTTGGGTCGGTTCATCGGGGCTCCTTCGGAATGCGGTTCACACCACTCGATCGCGCACCGTAGGTGCGGGTCCTTCTTCGCTCCATCATTGCACATGCTCGCGACTCCGAAAAGGCTCGTTCGACGCCGGTCGGAAGTCGAGCGCGCCGATTGACCCGACGCTCCGCGGGGGCTACGCTACGACCGTGCGTGCACTG
>RECL01000359.1 GCA_007694025.1 Spirochaetaceae bacterium | reverse complement strand
GAGAAGAGCTGGAACACCGGAGATCCCGGGGTGACGGGAGCTGCCGTACCCGATGCGATCAGGCTGTCACCCGCGCTCAGGACGGTATCCGTCGAAGCGTAGACGCTCCACGAAATCGGATGAGCCCCGCCCGCGGTGCCGACGTTCCGGATCTCGATCTCGCCGTCGATCGACCCTCCCGTCGTCGTTGTGCCCCCGGTCACCGCCACGGAGCTTGCCGCGTAGTCGACCGATGTCGGCAGCGGAGGATCGACCACGGTCACGATTGCCGTCGCAGTGCCGTTGAACCCACCGGCGGTTTCTGTCACACGCAGGATGTCGTCGCCGGGATTCGGTCCCGCCGTGTATACTCCCGTTGCGGCGTTGACCGAGCTGCCGGACTGATTCTGGAAGAGGTCGAATACGGGTCCCGCCCCAGTCGCCGAGTAGGAGATCGTCTGCCCCGTGTACACGGTGGCCGTCGCCGGAGAGATCGATACAGGAGCCGGAACAAACCATGACCCCGGCGTGGCAGCCGTGTTGTCGGCGGGGTTGAGGTCGTCGGCGGCTGTGATCGCGATGATCAGGTGGTAGTCGTCGGGGATCGGCGGCCAGGTGCCGGCGATCGCCACGCTTTGAGACGCGCCCGTGCTGAGCCCTCCGGGGATCGAACCCGACGCGACGACGAAGTCGGCGCCGCCTATCGTCGTGTCGACCGATGCGTAGACCGTCCAGAAGACGTCCTGCGTTCCGTTGGCGCTTCCGTAGTTCGTGATCAGTGCGTCGGCGGTGAAGCCAGCGTTCGTCCGGAGCGTGCCGGATACGTTTGCGACCGGGTTGACCTCGTAGTCGACGTTCGTGACGACCGCGGGGGAGACGACGGTTACCGTTGCGTCCACGTGACGGCCATCGTAACCATCGGTCATTCGGACGATGTCGGTTCCGGGGTTTGGGCCGGCGGTGTAGTTTCCGGCCGCGTCCACGGATCCGCCACTCTCGCCCGGTGGGGGATCGAATGCGAAGCCGAACGGTCCGTCTCCGCCGACCGGCGCGAAGGCGAGCGTCTGCCCCGTGTAGACCGTGATCGCGGCCGGGGCGATCGACACGCTCTTCGCGACTACCGTGACCGTGGCCTCGGCAAAGGTTGAGTCGGACAGGTCGGTGACACGAACCGTGTCAGTTGCCGCCGTTGCGGGCGCGGTATACTCACCGGTGTCCGGGTCAATCGTGCCCGTGGCGGGACTCTCCACCGAGAACTCGTACGGCCCCGCCCCGCCGAAGGCGTCGAAGTCGATCGTTGCGCCGGTGAAGACGGTCTGCGATGAAGGACTGATCCCGACGTTGACCGCCGATGCGTCGATGATGAAGGATGCCGACACCGTGGTTCCCGCCGCGTCGCTCGCCGACACGGTCGCGGTGCCCGAAGAACCAGGCGCGCGGTAGACGCTTCCCTCCATCGCGCCGCCGCCCGAGACCGCGATCTGGTACGGCGGGAAGCCGCCCGATACGTGGATCGCCACCGTCTGGTTCGCGCCCAGGACACCCGCGCCCGGCGAAATCGCGAGCGGTGTTCCGTCGGGGCCGTCGAAGAGCGACCGGAGGTTGAATGGACCGGTACACGCGGCGACCAGGAGCGCTACGATCAGGAGGAGAAGCGAGAGTCGGTAACGAGTCGGGACGGGCTTCGGTGTCATCTCAATTGTCCGATCCGGCTACAAAGTATAGCTCCCTCCGACGTACTTATCCTGACCATTTTGCTGCTACAGGTCAATCCAGAGCCGGTTCGTCGGATGCCGTCACCCGTCGCAGCGACGACAGGAAGCGGTCGGCCGCGCGGCCCGAGCTCTGCGATGCGATCAGCGGAAATCGCGCGCTGATTTCGGCGATCGATCCGGTTGTGGCCGATGCGATCTGGTCGAGCAGTACCGTCACTTCCCGCAGGGTCTCGTCGACCGCTGTCGCGCGGTGGTAGACGAACAATTCGTCCAGGTAGGCGTTGAGCGTGTCGAAGAGTTCGGGATGATCGGCGCGAATCGACTCGGAGCCGACGATCCTGAGGATCACGAGCTTCGTTTCGAGCAACTCGAGCGCGGTCGGCGGAGCCTGCGTGCGTTCGGCGTCGACGAACTGAGCCCGGTACTCGTCGATCGCCGCGACCAGCCGCCGCTGGTCGTCTATCCGTTGCGTGAGCGCGGCGCGGTCCGCCTCAGCCTGTTGCCGGGCGCGGTCCGCCGCCGACAGTTCGGCTATCCTGGCAGCGAGCGTGCCGCGGAGCGTCTCGGCTTCGCGTTCGGAGTCGGACAGCGACGCCCGGGCCGCCGAAAGGTCGGCCCCGAGCGCATCCCGCTCCTCGGTGAGCCGCGCGACCAGTTCGGTCGTGCTCACCAGCTCGTCGGCGATCGTCGTGCGCTCGGCCTCAAGTTCGGCGATCCGCTGCTCGAGCGACGCGATGAGCCCGTCGCGCTCGCTCGTCGCGTCGGTTTGCGCGGCGAGCGCGCTTCGAAGCGTGTCGATCTCCTCGATCAGGGTCGGGTCGGGTTCGGCCGGTTCGACTTCGGCTTCGATCGGAGTGTCCATCGCGTCGATGCGCTGCTGCAACACCCCCGCAAGGAAGAGCTCGATGCCGCGTCGCCGCTCAAGGTTCGGCGATTGCGCGATCGCGCCGCGTTCCAGGAAGTCCGTGAGGCCCGTGAGCTCGGCTCGGGCACCATCGACATCGTCGGCCCAAAGCGCGTCGCGGACCGCCGCGTAGTAGGCCAGTACCTGGTCGCGAACGAGCTGTTCGCCGCGCTGCTGCTCTTCGAGCGCGGCAAGCACCCGCCGGGCCTCGCTCTGCTGTTCGACAAGCTGCGCGTCGCGCGCCGCAAGCTCGGCCGTGAGTGAGTCTTCACGCGCGGCGATCTCAGCGAGCAGCCGCGTCCGCTCGGCCTCGGCCGCGTCGAGCTCCCCGCGAACGTCGGCGAGCATCGCGTCGATCTGCGCCTGCTGCGCCGCAACCTCTCGTTCTGCCTCGCTCCTGACCGCTGCAATCTGCGCGTCGATCTCCGCCTCGCGATTCGCGCGGAAGGCTGCCAGGCGCGCATCGATTTCGTCGTCGGAGAGCTGAAGTGAAATGAGCCGCTCGCGTTCGGCCGCGAGCTCCTGCTCGAACTCATTTCGGAGGTCCCGCTCGAGCGTCACCAGGCGCGCCTGCGATTCGCTGAGGATCGCCTGCCGTTCGGCTTCGAGCGTCGCCAGCTGCGACCGGACCGCCTCGATCTCCTGCTCCTTGACCGACAACTGTGCGGCCGACTGTTCCTGGAGCGCGGCGAGCAGCAACCCCTCCGCGGACGCGACCACGGCGGTTGGCGTGACGATCAGCTGCTCCTGCGTATCGAACAGCTGAAACAGCAGGTACGCGCCGGCAGCGATCAGGACGATCGCGACGACATTGACCAGGATCGGCAGACCAGTTCCGCTTCGCAACGCGCCGACGTCGCTCGACATGGAACCCGACGACATCTGCTGAGACGCGACCGCCTCCTGGATCTCCCGTTCGATCTGCGCCCGCTCTTCAGGAGTACCTGCGAACGAGTCGAAGTCGTCGTCGTCGCGGACGAGTCGCAGATGCGGGTGACTTCGCAGGTAGTCCTTGGCGCGCTGGAGGAGACCACTCACAGAGTTCAGCTTAGTGCACGGTGAACCATGCGTCAAATCTATCTATCGTCGTCATAAAAAAAGCGATTGACCGCTCTACACCTAGACACTACGATCAGCAGACAATGACCATCCGGGGCAAGACCGTCCTTGTCGTCCTTCCGTTGATCGTGACGCCGCTCCTCTTCGCAGGGTTGATATCGGTGCTGCTCGCGCGCAACGGAATCACGTCGGTAGCGACGCAGTTCCTGCAGTTCAAGTCGGAACAGATCGTAGCGTACGCGGCCGGGCAATGGCGCCTGCTCGAAGAGAACGATCTTACCGATTCGCCGACGTTTCGCGACGCGGCGATCGACGCGATCTCCGGCTTCGCTATCAGTCTGATCCGCTCGCCGACCGAGATGGTCTTCGCCGTCGCTGCGGATCGTTCGGTTGGGTTCACGACCGGTGATTCCCGACTGCTCGCCGACCTGGATGAGCCCGCAGAGGCGGGGTGGCGGCGGTTCACGCTTGGTGGAGTCGACCGCGTCGGGTATGGCATTCCATTTGCCCCTTTGTCGTGGAATGTCTTCGTGACCGATGAGGAGGAGGCGTTCTACGCGATCACCGGCTCCATCATCAGTCGGGTCGGCATCGTGCTCGCGGTCTCGGTCGTCGTGTCGGTCGTACTGCTGATCCTGTTCACCGGGTACCTCACCCGGCCGCTGATTGAGGTTGTCCGCGTGATGAGCGACATCATCGACACGAGCGACCTGTCGCGCAGAGTTCGCGTCCTCTACAACGACGAGACGGGCAAGCTCGCGAATACGTTCAACGTGATGACCGGCAAGCTCGAATCCGCGTACGAGCACATCAAGTCGTACGCGATGCGCGCGGCCACCGCCCGGCTGAAGGAGCAGAAGACCCGGACGATCTTCCAGCGCTACGTACCCAACGACGTGATCGAACAATTCTTCGCAAACCCGGAGTCGATGCTCGTCGGAGAGAACCGGGTCGTGTCGATCCTCTTCTCCGACATCCGCCAGTTCACGACGCTCAGCGAACGGATGCCGCCCGATCTCCTGGTCGAAAGCCTGAATCACTACTTCACGCTGATGGTAGACGCGGTGATGGAGCATCACGGAACGGTCGACAAGTACATCGGCGACGCGATCATGGCGCTCTTCGGGGCGACGGTACGACGCGAGGACGACGCGCGCAATTCGGTCGAATCTGCGCTCGCGATGCTCGATGCGCTCGCCGACTTCAACCGATGGCAGACCGAGCGCGACCTGCCCGGCTTCAAGATCGGGATCGGGATCAACTACGGCGTCGTGACGGTCGGGAACATCGGGACCGAAAAGAAGCTCGACTACACGGTCATCGGAGATTCGGTAAACGTAGCGTCGCGGCTTGAGGGCCTGACCAAGCGCTACGACGTGCCGATCGTGATCTCCGAATCGGTACGCCGCAAGATCGACGGTGTCTATCCGACGCGCTTTCTTGACCGAGCGCGCGTGAAAGGACGCGACCTGGCGCTCGGCGTGTACACGGTCGCCCGGTCGCCCGGCGACAAGGTGCTCGACGCGTGGCGGATCCACGACGAAGCGATGGAGCTCTACTACGCGCGCGACTTCCAAGCCGCACGCGCCCGATTTCAGCAGGTGCAGAGCGCGCTTCCGACCGACCGTCCCGCCGAGCTGATGATCCGCCTGTGCGACGACCTGTCAAAGAACCCGCCGGGCGAGTCGTGGAACGGTGAGATCACGATGGTAGAGAAATAGCGGCGAAAGTGTCGCACCGGGGCGACACTTGCATGTTCAGCGCCATGGTCGTCCCGAGCCAGGACAGCGCGGCAGCTGCGTCGCTACGGCCTTGGGTGGGCCTTGACCCCCAGCGCCGCGAACCGCTCGCGGTGGACCGCCAGTCGCTCCAGGAAAGACCGGTAGCTGCGTCTGTCCTTCGCAGTCCAGACGACCTCGGCGAGCGCCACGGCGCGCGGGTAGGTCATGTAGTCCAGGCGGTCGCGGTCGGGGATGTACTCGCTCCACAGCTGTCCCTGCGCGCCGAGCACGTGACGCGCCTCTTCCTCCGAAAGCTCTGCTGGAATCGGCTCGTACGAGTAGACCTTGCCCGTCGGGAGGAATCCGCCGATCGTCAGCGGTTCTTCGTCGGTCGGCATATCCTGATAGTAGTCGAAGTAGGTGTGCGTGTTTGACGCCATGACGACGTCGTGGCCCATCTTCGCCGCCTCGATCCCGCCGGCCTCTCCGCGCCAGCTCATGACCGTCGCGCCGGGGGCCAGGCCGCCCTCCAGGATCTCATCCCAGCCGAGCGTACGCCGACCCTTCGACTGCAGGAAGGTGTCCATCCGCCTGATGAACCAGCTCTGCAGCTCGTGCTCGTCGCGGACACCGATCTCCCTCATCCGCTCCTGGACGCGCTTTGAGTGGGTCCACTGGTACTTCGGCACCTCGTCGCCACCGACATGGATGAAGCGGCTCGGGAAAATACCGAGCAGTTCGTCCAGGATCTGCTCCATCGCGGTCACCGTCGATTCTTCGACGTTCAGGATGTCCTGGCTGATCCCCCAGATCTCCCGGATTCCGATCTGGTTACCGGTGCACCCCCATTCGGGGTACGCGGCGACCGCCGCCTGCATGTGGCCCGGCATGTCGATCTCCGGGACCAGCACGACCTCGCGCTCGGAGGCAAAGCGAACCAGATCGCGCAGTTGGTCCTGCGTGTAGAACCCACCGTGCGGGGTGCCGTCAAACCGGTGCGGCTTGTCGTTGAAGTGGCCGACGAGCGTCTCCGGCCTGACCGAGCCGACCTCCGTGAGGCGGGGGAAGCGCTCGATCTGGACGCGCCACCCCTGGTCCTCGGTCAGGTGGAGGTGTATCCGGTTGTACCGGTGAAGCGCCGCCAGGTCGATGAATCGCTTCACATCGTCGATCGGAAAGAAGTGCCTGCACACGTCCAGATGAAGCCCGCGCCACCGGAAGCGCGGCGC
The DNA here is from genome assembly GCA_007694025.1 of Spirochaetaceae bacterium. Lineage (GTDB taxonomy): Bacteria > Spirochaetota > Spirochaetia > DSM-27196 > SLST01 > SLST01. The sequence goes on along the minus strand of RECL01000359.1, from coordinate 7,207 downwards.
GTCACAGATGGTGCAGCACGCGATGTCGACCGGACCCGCCGCTCCGGCCAGCGCAGAGGGCGGCAGGAGCTGCCTGAAGGTCTGTACCGCGCGCGCGAGTCCTTCTCGGTTGGGCGCGGAGAGCCGGCACCCGTCGGGCGCGACGTCGATCGTGTACGACTCGTCGGTGAAGCCCGCTTCGTCGTAATTCGGTTCGCCGTCGGCTGAGAGCGTGATCGCCGCCGATCCGTCAGACCCGGTAGTGACGTCGATGCCGGCGGTCTGAAGGTATCCACCCAGGAGCCGTCCCGCGGCCGCAGCCTCGTCGCAGGCGGTGACGATTCTGGCCGCGGGTCCGATGGTGAAGCGTCCGGCGCGGGCAGAGTAATCAAGCGGAGCCGGGATGATCTGGTGCGTTGATGTCATGCGCCCACTATCTCACCGCGCGCAGGCTTTGTCGAGCGCGCAATCACGCCCCGCACACCTCCATCGCTATTCGCGCCCACTCGGCGAGGCGCGCGGGTTCGCGCCGCACGGTGCTCAGGTCTTTGAGGATCAGCTCCAGCGGGCAGCCGTTGCGGTCGCAGATCTCGCGCGTCGCGACCAGATCCGCGCGCACCGCGTCGGTGTCGAAGCGCTCGAACGCCAGAAACGCCGGATTGGGCTTGCGCGAAAAGACGTAGTCGCCGCGGATCTCAGTTGCGCCGCGCTCCTGATCGGTCCACGGGCTCATCGAAACCTTGCGTACGTTCGGAATCTTGCGAACCTCGGCCATCTTGCCGTCGAGCGGATCGCAGCAGCCGTAGTAGACCAGTCCGAACCGCTCGCAGATCCGGCTCGCGTACGCGACCTCGAACTCGTCGAACATCGCCGGCGATACCGACCCCAGCATCTGCGCAAGGCCGAACATCCACCGGTCCTTCGTCCTCGGACGCGCAGCGTCGTAGCCCGGCGCGGGCAGACCGTCGGTCCACGCGCCGGTGCAGTGGATCAGGCTCTGTTCGCCACAGAGGAGCCCCTGTTCCTCCAGCTGGTCCAGCATCGACAGGTAGCCTGCGGTCATGCGCTCAAGAATCCCGTGGATCAGCTCGGGGGTATCGATCATCGCGTAGAGCGCGTTCTCTACTCCCATCCACGTCGCGATCGGGTCCCACAGCGACAGGTAGGGATCGACGCCTTCCGCGCGGACATCGAGCAGCCCATCGAACAGCTCGTGCGCGACCTCCATCCTGCGCGCGCTCTCCGCCTCATCGTGCGTGATGCGCGGGATCTTGATCTTCTCCAGGTCGTCGTCGCACGCGAACTGATTGTGGTAGTCGTGGCTGACGACGTCGTTGGTCGGATCGGTCGCCGTGACGTTCTCATCGATGACGATCCCGAACCCCGAGTTCGTGACCGCCTTCGGAATCCGGATGAAGCGATCGACCACCATATCGACCCGGAAGTGATCCCACTGGTAGAGCGTCCGCCGAAGCCGCCGCTCGTAGCCGCGGCACTCTGCATCCGTGCACTCCAGCGGCATGCCCGGTTCCGACTCGAACTCGTTCCAGCACACCTGGTCGATCATCACCATCGGCCGATCGGGCCGCAAGGAGTTGAGCTTCCGCCACTGATCGCGCCGCTCCTCCTGCACCGGCAGTTCGGCAATTCGCGCGACGCGTTCGGCCATGCCTCTGATGACCGCGATATCACTCTTGTTCATGAGCACTGAGCCTATCAGCAGGTAGATGTCGTGTCACGCCGATCGTGTGGTCTCAGGGAGCTTTTTGGGCCCCGGCTTCGCCGTCGCGTCGGCTCCGGGGTTCCGTCCGGCGCTGTGCGCCGGACCCCTTCGGGCCCTCCGCGCCGCTGGCCCTCCGCTGGGGGGCCGACGACCCTGGATCGGGCTCAGCTGCGCGGCGCGTCCGTAACCGCGTCGGCGCACTCACCAATCGTCGCGGCGATCCGGTCGGCCGCCTCTTCGATGCGGAGAGACCGCTCGCGCTGAAGCCGGCGGACCAATGTCCGTGCGCCGAAGATCGACGCGCCGATGCAGAGCGCGGGAAACAGGATCGCAAAGAGCGGGGAGCTCAGTGCGCCGATCCCGACGCCGATCCCGACCCCGAACCCGACACCGCCGCCAACTCCGCCGACGATGCCGCCGATCAGGCCGGCAGCCAGGTTGGACAGATCGTCCCGAACGACCAGCCGGATCGATCCGCCGGTCTCGGTGACGTCGACGCTCGTCTGCCGACCGGTCCTCATGGTCTCCGCGCTCGACGTGACCAGGCGGACGCCGCCTGCGCTCACGACTGCGCGCGAGCTGCCGCCGATCGCCGACTCGATCTCCATCGCCACGCGCTCCCGCGCGGCCGTCGACAACGTTCCATCAACGATGCGCGCGGTCGTGAGTTTCAGATCGCGCGCAGTGCGCTTCGTGTCGCCGACCAGCTCGTACTCGGCCGTGGCGCGCTCGATTGCACTCTGATCGATGCCCGCTTCGGTCGCGATCCGGACCAGCTCGGCCCGGTCTATCCCGTCCGACCGCTCCGCCCCCCGACTCGTTTCGATCTCGACGGCTCGGGAAAGAATCTTTTCGATGTCATTGCTGGAGAATCGGCCTGCCATTGCATGCGAGGCTACCACGGCGAGCGCGCGGCGTCTACGTTTTCCCGGTCTCGATCGCTCGGATGATCTGGTAGAGCGTCCGGTTGACCGGGACATCGATGCCGTGGCGCGCGGCAATCTCCAGCACGGTACCGGCGAAGAGGTCGACCTCGGTCGGCCGTCCCGCCACGACGTCCTGAAGCATCGACGTGCGTCCGGCCGGGTTCAGCCCCATCAGCGTCCGGTCCCACGCGTCGATGTCGGCGTCCGTAAGCCCTGTGCCTTCGACCCGTGAGAGCTCGATGACCTCGTGCATCGCGTCGCGCATCAGCTCGCGCGCGTGAGGCGATCGCTGGAAGAGTCCGTACTCGCCGCGCAGCACCGCGGACGCCTGGTTGATCCCGACGTTGATCATGAACTTCCACCACAGCGTGCGCGTGATATCGTCGCTGATCGAGTAGGGGAGTCCTGCCGCGTCGAAACAGCGCGCGATCGCGTCCATCGCCTCGCCTGAGACCGGATGGCGCGACGGGTCGCTCCCGTAGTGGATTGTGCCGCGGTTCAGGTAGCGGAAGCCGTCGCCTTCGCCCATCGCGTCGATCCCCAGGATCATCGCCGGCACCACTCGATCGGGGCCTATAGCGGCGGCGATCGCGTCTTCGCTCGTGATCCCGTTCAGCAGGCTCATCACGATCGCGCTCCGTCCCGCCGCGCGGCCAAGCAGCGGCAGCGCGGCGTCCAACTGCGTAGACTTGACCGCGACGATGATCAGCTGCGTTTCCGCATCGTCGGTGACCGGGAGTCGGTAGTGGCGACCGTTGACGACGATGCCGTTCGCGCGAAGCCGCTGCGCCCGTTCTCCGTCTGCGATCAGGGTGACTTCCGGCGGCCGATCCGCACCGGCATCGCGGGACGCAGCCGCGGTGCGCGCGTCGGCAATGATCGACGCGATCGACGCGCCGACCGCCCCGGCGCCAAGGATGCATACTCGTTCGATGGTCATCGGATGACGGTACCACAGGAGCGACGAACCGGGCTATCGGCACGATCCGCCTGGGAGCGCACCGTTTGCAGTATCGCGGAACCTGGCGGGTCGCTATACTGCCGTCACGGAGGCTGCGATGGAGTATCGCGTCGCGTTCTGGAACCTGGAGAACCTGTTCGCTCCGGAGGGTCATCCGGGGCGGGAGCCGTGGATCGCGCGCGCGGTGGCGCGCGATCTTGCTGGATGGACGCCTCGCTTGTTCGAGCGAAAAGCCGACCAGCTTGCCGTCGGCATCGCGTCGATCGGTGCGACACAGGGCGGTCAACCGGAAGACGCCGCCGGTCCCGATCTGCTCGGCTTCTGCGAGGTCGAAAACCGGTACGCTGTCGACGCGCTGCTGTCAGCGCTCTCGCACCGCGTACCGGGGCGCGACTACCGCGCGGTGCACGTCGATGCTACCCGCGATCGGCGTGGCATCGACACCGGTTTCATCTACGACGCGTCCCGGCTCGATCCGATCCCGACCGAGCTCTTCTCGCACTTCGTGATGCGGCGGACCGGGACGCGCGACATAACGCAGCAGACCTTCACAACGCGATCGGGCAATCAGATAGTTGCGTTCGCGAACCATTGGCCTTCGCGGTCGGGTGGGCATCACGAAAGCAGCGGGTTTCGCGCGACCGCCGGTGAGACGCTTGGCTACTGGCACGAACGCGTGCGCGAGCAGAAGGGCCGCGACGTCGCGGTCGTCGCGATCGGCGACTTCAATGATGATCCTGGCGACGCGTCGCTGTGCGTGCACGCGCGCGCGACGCGCGAACGCGACGATGTCGAAGGCGCAACGTCGGCACGTTTCTACAACGTGTCGTGGAACTACCTCAGGCAGCGCGCGACATCGGCGTCCGGGCGCGAACGCACGCTCTACGGTACGCTCTACTTCCGCGGGAACGGCCACGTATTGGACCAGATCCTGGTGTCGCGCGGTTTGCTCACCGGTTCCGGGCCGTTGCGTGTTCTGGAGCACTCCGCCCGGATCGAGGCGCCGGCCGCTATGGTGCACCGGTCGAAGAACCACGGCCCGATCCGGTTCGGGCTCCCGCGGGGAAAGCCGGCATCGGTGGATCCGGACGGGTTTTCCGACCACTTCCCGGTGTCGGTTGTGGTAGAGGAGCGGTAGTTCCGGCGGCGGCCACTCAGCGATGGCCCGCTTGGCCGCTACACCGCGGGAACCGGAGTCCGGCGGTAGCGCAGAAACTGCGTCAGCACCGGAACTGCCACTACCGCCAGACCGATCAGGTCCATCGACACGTCGGGGTTGATCAGCATCAGGGATCCAACAAGGAAGAGCACGCGCTCCCAGATCCTTGTCTTCGTGATGAAGAAATCCTGCATCGCACTGGCAAAGGCAACAACGCCGATAACCGCGGTGACAGTCGCCGTTATCGCCTGAACTACGGTGACGTCAATGAGGAGCAGCTCCGGACTCATCGCGAAGATGAACGGGATCAGGAAACCGGCCGAAGCCAGCTTCAGCGCCTGCATCCCCGTCTTGAAGGAGTCTCCCCCGGCGATTCCAGCCCCGGCGTACGCCGCCAGCGCGACCGGCGGGGTCACGTCGGCGATAACACCGAAGTAGAGGATAAACAGATGCGCCGCGATGAGGGGTACCCCGAGCAGAACAAGGGCAGGAGCCGCCATCGTCGCCAAAACGATGTACTTCGCGGTGGTGGGTAGCCCCATGCCCAGGATGATGGAAGCCACCATCGTAAGCAGCAGCGTCGGCAGGAGAAGTCCACCCGCCAGGCTCACGATCAGGTTGGCGAAGGTGAGGCCCAACCCGGTGAGGGTCACGATGCCGACGATGATACCGGCACAGGCACACGCCGCGGCAACGCTGACCGCTTTCCGAGCGCCGTCTTCCATCGCCATCAGGATCGACCTGAGCTTGATGCGGGTGTGTTTGCGAAACATGCACACCACCAGGGCAACGAGGATGCTGAGAAACGCCGCGCGCAACGGGGAGAATCGAATGAGAAAGAGAACCACCGCAACCAGCGGCAGAATGAGATGAAATCCCATGAAGAAGGTACTTCGGAACTCCGGAAGCTCTTGCTTGGGAATTCCCTTGAGCCCCCGCTTGGACGCCTGGAGGTGGACCATCACCATGACTCCGACGTAGTACAGCAGCGCCGGTACCACTGCGCTGGCAACAATCTGAATGTAGGGAATGTTGGTGAACTCGGACATGATGAACGCGGCGGCGCCCATGACCGGAGGCAGGATCTGTCCCCCGGTGGAGGCGGCGGCTTCCACCGCTCCGGCAAAGTTCGGCTTGTACCCGATCTTCTTCATCAGAGGGATGGTGAACGCTCCGGTGGTGACAGTGTTCGCGATGGAGCTGCCGGAGATCGAGCCCATGAAACCACTGGCAAGCACCGCCGCTTTGGCGGGACCTCCCTTTCGGTGCCCGGCGATGGCCAGGGCAACGTCTATAAAAAACTGGCCCACCCCGGTGATATCCAGAAAGGAGCCAAAGAGGATGAACATGAATACGAAGGTCGCCGAGACACCCAGGGGTGTGCCGAAGATCCCTTCGGTCGTGGTGTACAGCTGATCAACTACGCGAACGTACGAGTAGCCACGGTGGCCAAGCAGCCCCGGCAAGTAGGGCCCCGCGAAGGCGTAGCCGATGAAGACAAGGGCGATGATCGGAAGCTGCGGACCGATGCTGCGTCGGGTGACTTCCAGAACCAGCCCAATGGTGATGACACCGAGTAGAAGGTCCATTGAGGTGGGAAGTCCGCCTCGGCGAACCAATTGCTCATAGTTGAGCAGAATGTATCCGGTAACAACGATTCCCAGGATGGCAAGTACCCAGTCCAGAATCGCCACACGATCCTTCCGGGCGTTTTTGGCAGGGGGGTACAGCAGAAAACCAAGGACCAGTACAAAGAGCAGGTGCAAAGCCCGTTGCTTCATTGTCAGCAGCAGGCCAAAACCCGCTGTGTACAGGTGAAAAGCCGACATCGCGATGGCGATGGTCGTCACAAGGATGGCGATGATCCCCCGCAGGCTTCGCGTGTTCGCCGATTTGTCGAACTCCGCGATCTGTTCTTCGATATTGATGGTCGAATCGCTCATTTTGCCCCGTGCCCTCTCACCTGAAGAATAGGCGCCATCGCATCGCTTTTCGCGCCGTGATGATTACGAGGCTACCAGCCTCGACCAAGTCCAGAAGAGCTACCTCTGAGCTGTCCGGGACGGTCAGCTTCTGCTCGGATCCCGCGCTCACACGCAGGGGAATCTCCGGCAGGAGCCGGTTTATACCTCCGATGACATAACGGTCGCCATCCTGGCGGAACTCGCCAAAGTGTTCTGTCGGAAGGCCGGCGCCGAAAGCGCCGTGCTCCGTTCGAACCAGCACGAATGAGTCAGAGCCGGCAAGGTGGAAGACCTCCTTCACCGGCGCTCTGACAACTGAATGCTGGTAGTCCAGATGAATCTCACCGCCGCCAGGAAGCAAGATCCGGTGAACAACCTGCCCGTCGGACTCGAGCTGCACCACCTGCACCGGCCATAGAGCGTACACAGTCGCCGCAGCGGCAAGGATCAGCAGCCCGAAAAGGGCCAGCTTAACACTGGCCCTCATGGAGTCGA
>RECL01000020.1 GCA_007694025.1 Spirochaetaceae bacterium | reverse complement strand
ATCGAGTCGTTGCTGTTCGTCGATCTGGCGATCGAGGAAGTAATTGTCGCGCAGCGCACGCTGATGGCGGAGTTCCTGACCATCGAGCAGCGCACGCGCCAGCTCGAAAACTTCCGCGAGGCCCGCAGGGAGCTGTACGAGCAATGGGAGTACTTCAAGACGCTCCCGGCGATAGCGGAGGAAGTGCGGATCAGCGACCGTATAGATGTCGAGCTGGCCGAGTGGAGCGAGCTCAACAACCGCTGGCTCGCGATGACCGAGGCGTTCAACGCAACCGGTATCCTCGATCCAGGTGACCTGGTCGGGCACATCCAGCAGTTCATTGGCGACCATTACAAACTGGAGCTTGAGGTAGTAATGGCGATTCACACCGGTGGGGACATTGCAGGCGGAGGCAATGCAATCGTGGGCGGTGACGATCCGACCGCGTGCAACTTCGGCCGGTGGCTCGCGACCTTCACAACCGGTAACGCCGAGCTTCGCCGGCTGATCGATGCGTCCCGGCAGAGTCACGACCGGTTCCATCGATCCGTTCTCCCGATCAGAGCGCAGCTTCGAGCCGGAAACTCGGCCGAAGCGCTCCGTGTGCTGCAGCAGGAGATGTTGCCGGCCTCCGAAGGCGTCTTCGCCGCGTTCGACGATATGCTCGCTCTGGCCGAACGGGCCGACGCGGCTCGCGACGAGATCAACCTCCTGGCTATGGGCCGACTCTACGACGAGGCGCGTGACGTCATGGGCCTGATCGACGAGCTCATCCACATCAACGAGAACATCGCGGCGGCGGAGGTGGCGCGCGCCGACGTGGTCAGCACCCAGGTGATCACGGTGATCATCGTCGGCATGCTGGTCGGCTTCGTGATCGCGGTCGTCCTGGGACTGATCCTCACCAAAGGGATCACCGGGCCGGTGGCGATGAGCGTAGCGCTCGCGCAGAAACTGGCGGACGGCGACCTGACAGCGAGCATCGACGTCGATCAGAAAGACGAGATCGGCGTGCTCGCCAAAGCGATGCGCGAGATGCGCGACAGGCTCGCGGAGGTGATGACGGAAGTCCAGACCACGGCGGAGAACGTTGCTTCCGGGAGCTCGCAGGTAGCGCAGTCGAGCCAGTCGCTCTCGCAGGGGTCTACCGAACAGGCAAGCTCGCTCGAAGAGATCAGCGCTTCGCTGAACGAGGTCAACAGCCAATCGACGCAGAACGCGGAGAACTCGACCGAGGCGAGCGCGGTTGCAAAGGGCGCGCTCCAGGCGGCCCAGGCGGGGAACGAGCAGATGCACTCGCTGATCGCGGTCATGGAGCGCATCAACGAGAGCTCGGACGAGATCAACAAGGTGGTCAAGGTCATCGACGACATCGCGTTCCAGATTAACCTCCTTGCGCTCAACGCCAACGTGGAAGCCGCGCGCGCCGGCAAGTACGGCAAGGGATTCGCGGTTGTCGCCGAAGAGGTGCGGAACCTCGCAGGCAGAAGCGCTCAGGCGGCCAAGGAAACCGCGTCGATGGTGGAAGCCACCACCCGCAACATAGTGGATGGGAACGCGGCAGCGCAGACGACGTCGAAGCAGCTGCAGGAGATCGTGACCGGCGCGTCCAAGGTCGCAGACTTCCTTGAGGAGATCGCGGTCGCGAGCAAGGAGCAGGCGCAAGGAGTGGAGCAGATCAATCAGGGGTTGTCGCAGGTGGACCAGGTCACGCAGTCGAATACGGCGAACGCCGAGGAAGGCGCCGCCGCGGCTGAGGAGATGTCGGCGCAGGCGCAACAGCTGTTCTCGCTTATCTCAACGTTCAAGCTCGCGCAGGACTCCGGACGCCCACGGCAGAAACACCTTGCGTTGCCGCACGACACCCGGCAGCAAGCCGCATACGGGGAGCGAAAGCCGGCCATGGCCCAGGGGCGCGCCAAGCCCGTGGCAACTGCCGGTGACCACGAAGACGGAAGCGGCGTTTCCAAGCGCGCGAACCGGGCCCCGGCGACCATCTCGCTCGATGACGATGACTTTGGCAAGTTCTGATCCGGTCCAGACGGGACTCCTCGTCCTCAGCGACGGGGAGTTCCGCCGCATCCGATCACTCGTCTACGAACGGTTCGGGATACACCTTGCCGACGGCAAACGGTCGCTCGTGCAGGGTCGGCTGAGCAAGGTAGTGAAGAGTCGAGGACACCGCAGCTTCACCGAGTATATGGACGATCTGGAGCGCGACGGTGATATCGCCAAGCTGCTGGGACTGGTGGATCACCTGTCGACGAACCACTCGTACTTCTTCCGGGAGCCGGAGCACTTCGAGTTCCTGACGGCTGAGGTTTTGCCGGCTCTTGAACGCGACGGTGTGCGGCCGGAGGAGTTACGGATCTGGTGCGCAGGTGCCTCCGAAGGGCAGGAGCCGTACACGACCGCAATGGTCATCCTTGATTACTTCGGTCGCTCTCCTGCCGGCTCGCAGCCGCTGATCCTGGCGACCGACATATCGGTGACGGCGCTGGAGCAGGCAAATCGCGCCGCGTATCCTGCCGCCGTTCTCTCGTCGATCCCGGCACGCTACCGGAAGTACATCACGCAGACGGATGCGCAGACCGTAGCGGTGAACGACGCGATCCGTAAGCTCGTACTGTTCAAGCGGCTCAATCTGCACCAGGAGCGCTATCCGTTTCACGGGAGGTTTCACGTCATCATGTGCCGCAACGTCATGATCTACTTCGACGCGGCCACGAAGACACAGCTCGTAACCCGCTTCCAACGGTGTCTGACCGACGACGGATACCTGCTGATCGGGCACTCGGAGAGCCTCGGCCGGTCGGTCGAGGGCTATCGTTATCTGAA
>RECL01000288.1 GCA_007694025.1 Spirochaetaceae bacterium | reverse complement strand
AGATGGTCCTCGCGTACCGGGATATGGGCAAGGAACCGCCTTCAGCCCAGGCCCTCTTCGAGCCGATCGGACGACCGCGAACGAGCTCTGCAAAAAGCAGGCCTGGGAAAGCCGTGGTAGCTTTCAGTTAGGTCATCGCTGCTCCCCGCGCGAGGGGGCGTAGCGGTACCCCGCAGGGTTACGGACGGGAGTCCGTTTGGACGGGAGTCCGCCAGCCGAGGAGTACAAGCGGAGCACCCGGTCCCGGCGCAGCGCGCCGGGGCGCGCCCAGTCCTCCCGACCTTAAGCCCGACTCCGCGCGTTCTACCGGCGGCGGATGGTTGAGCCGCCCGATGTGGAGACCGCCACCGTTCGTGAGGCACCCGCGTGGATCAGCGACGATCCGCCGGAGGCGCTGCCTTCGATGCGGTTTGAGACGGTGAGCTCCGCGCGCGAACCGCCGGAGATCGTGACCACCGCGTCGCCGCTGTCAACGCCAGAGAGCAGGAGGCGGCTGCCGCCCGACCCTTCGGCCGACAACGAACGCGTCGATCCGTCGAGCGTCGCCGTGCTCCCGCCCGAGCAGTCGATCGCCAGCCGATCGGCGACCACGCGCCCCGAAAGACGCGCACCCCCGGAGAGAACCGCGTTGAACCTGTCGTCCGTGAGCCGCATCTCCACCGTGCCGGTCGCGCCTCCCGACAGCCTGAGGTCGGTGATGCGCGGGGCGGTCACCTCGATCTGGATCCTGACGTTTCGAAACGGACCGGCCGGCCGAAGCGAGAACTGGAGCACGCCGTTCACCACGTCGGTGCGCATCAGGTCGATCGCATTGTCGTCCATCCGGAGCGTGACACGGTAGTGGTCGCCCTGCTGCACCGTCACCCGCGCCCCGGAGCCTGCAGAGACTCCGGTGAAATCCCGGTAGTCGAGTTCCCGGCTGACCATCCGGCCCGATCCGACGATACCAGTGAACGACGAAGCCCCCGCGGCGCACGCGATGCCGGCAGTGGCAACCAGAAGCGTTACAGCGACCAATGATCTGATACGCATTGTCCTCTCTCCTTGTGCCGAGTGTAAACCCGACCGCGGCAGGAAGTGTCACCCTTGTGCGGCCGATCCGTCCAGTCTTCAGTACTGCCCGAGCAAGTTCCGGCGCTTCGCGATTCCTTCGAACACCCGGTACACGACCGCGCCGAACAGGAGATAGGCGGCGCTCACCGCGGCCAGGAATGCGAGCCATGAGGCGCTCGGAAGCGCGTCGGAGAGGAGCACCGCACGCATCGTCGATGATCCCGCGGCAAAGGGCAGGAACGACGCGACACCAAGCGGGTACGCGTCGACCGCGACCAGGCCGATCAGCCCGAAGTTGAGGATCTGCAGAAGCCCTTGAGCCCGCTTGTTGATGAGGATCAGCCCGCCGAACGCGATTCCGACGCCCCAGAGCCCCGGAATCGCGATCAGGAGCGGACCGAGCGCGCGGATGTTGAGGACCGGAACCCAGACGCCCGTCGTCCACATGATCAGGAACAGGATCACGCCGACCAGCACGAACGACCAGAGAAGCTCGACAAACGCGCGGACGATCAGGATCGTCCATACGCCGTACGGCGACAGGTAGAGCTGCTCCAGGGTGCCGCGTTGCATCTCCTGCGACACCTCGTCGGCGAAGGTCTGGAGCGCGGTGAGCGCGAAGAGCCAGCTCAGGTAGACGAGCAGGAGCACCTCCAGACGCGCCTCCGGTAGCTCGGGACCGGCGAGCCCGCGGAACCCGTAGAAGACGACCAGGAATACTACGTAGATCGTCAGGATCGACGACACGGTATCGCCAATGTAGCGCACGCGTTCGATCGCAGCGCGCCTGACCTCTCCCGCGATGATCGCCCTGAGCGCGGAGAATCGCGTGATCATCGTGCCTCCCTGTCGGCGCCGTGATCCTTCAGCAGCCTCATGAAAGCGGTTTCGAAGTCGTTGTCGCGGACAGCCATGTTCACGAGCGCGTCACGGTCGCCACGGAGCTCGCCAAAGATCTCGTACGCCTGCCCCGGATGATCGAGCGGGACCAGGATCGTCTCGCCCTGCCCGTCGTGGTCGCGGTGCGCGCCACGCGCGGTGAGCGCGGAGAGACTCACCGGCTCGAACCCGGACGGAAAGGTGAGCGCGAGCGTGTGCGTGACCAGCGAATCGCGAAGCGCACCGACCGAACCGTCGGCGATGATCCGGCCGTTGCGGATCACGAGCGCCCGGTCGCACGACCGTTCGACGAAGGCCATGTCGTGCGATGTCACCACGACCAGCCGACCGTCGGCGGCCCAGCGGCGCACAGCCTCCCGGGTGGCCGCGCGCGATTCTACGTCGAGCCCGAGCGTCGGCTCGTCCAGAAACACAACCCGCGGATCGTGGACGAGCGCGCACCCGATCGCGCACCGCTGCTGGTACCCGCGCGACAGGGTTCCGACCCGGCTTGTGCGGCGCTCCTGCAGGCCGAGCGCATCGAGCAGTTCGTCGATCCGCGCCGACACCGCGCGCCCCGACAGCCCCCGGATGCCGGCGTAGTAGCGCATGTTCTCCGCGACCGTGAGGCGCCAGTAGATGTTGCGAGCGCCTTCGAGCACAGCGCCGCTTCGCGCGAGTACCTCTCGTGGATGGCGCTCCGGGTCGTAGCCGTCGAGCAGCACCGAACCCGAATCGCGCCGGATGAGCCCCAGAATCGACTTGATGGTCGTGGTCTTGCCCGACCCGTTCGGCCCAAGTATCCCGAGCACCATTCCCGCATCGCCTTCGAAGCTCACGCCATCGGCGGCGACCGTCTGCTGCCGTCGCGATCGATAGGTCTTGCGAAGATCCTC
>RECL01000183.1 GCA_007694025.1 Spirochaetaceae bacterium | reverse complement strand
GGGAAATCGACATGCTTAAGGGGACACTTCGTGGGTAGGGGCTCAACTGCGCAGCCGGATGGTCGAAAATGGAAGGGGAGGGTCCCCTCATGATGCGACTCTACGCTCTCCTTGTCACGCTCGCGCTCGTCGTGTGCTCGGTATCGGCACAGCAGACTCCCGCGGTGCCACGCGATCTCATCTCAGGGCTCGAGTCGTTCGAGGACGGGCTACTTGAAGAGGCCCTTGGTTTCTTCCGCCGCGCGTCGACACTGACCGACGACCCCTACTATGGCCACGCGCGGTTCTGGACCGCCCGTACGCTCCTGGGGCTCGGCATGATCGACGATGCGGCAGAACACTTCGACCGCTTCCTGGCCGATTTCGCTCCTCATCCGTACCGGGAGGAATCGACTTACCAGCAGGCGCGCCTGTCCTATATCGTCGGCGACCACGAACTGGCCGTTCAGCGGTTCTCTGTTTTTCTGGACACGTACCCCGGCAGCAGCTTCGAGTCGAACGCGCTCTACTGGACCGGAGAAGCGCTGCTTGCTCTCGGGCGTCTTGATGCCGCCGAACGCATGTTCGTCGAGGTCACAACCCGGTTCCCGACGAGCTTCCGCTACGAAGCGGCCGAGTTCCGCCAGACTATCATCGAACTGCGCCGCCGGGAGAACGAGCTGCTGACGCTCATCCGGTGGAGCCATCAGGAGTACCTGTCGGCGCTCGAAGCGTTCGAGTTGCGCGAGCGCGACTACCAGCACCAGCTGCGACTCTACCGTACCCGGCTCGCCAACCTGGCCGACGAAGACTTTCAGGCGGAGATCAGCGATCTTGGGGCCAGGGTGCGCACGCTCCAGGAAACGGTCGACGAACAACGCGTCCAGATCAACCAGCTTCTCGCCGAGCTGCGCCGCGCGCGGATCGAGGAGATCGACCGGCCCGCACCGGCTGCCGCCGCCCCACCTGTCGAAACGACCCCGCAGGCGGTCGACGTCGAGCTGCGCGACGCGTTGCGCTCGCTTCGCGATCAGGCGCTCGAGCTGCAGGATCTGCTGATCGATGAACGGGAGCGGTCGCGATGAGACGCACGCGCCGACCCGTTCGAGCGCTCCTGTGCCTGATCGTTGCGTGCGCCGCCGCAGGCGCTGCAGCCGCGATCGAGATCGAGCGCGGCGACATCCGGCTGACCCTCCACACCGACAGCTCGCGTTTTTCGATCGCGGCACGCGACGGTGACCGGTGGGTTCCGCTGCTGTTCAGCCGCGACCCGCGCACGTCCGCGCTCGACATTCGCGTCGACAACCGCGTGATCCGGATCGGCGATTCGGGGAACTTTTCGCAACGGGTTGTCCGCACAGACTACGGAGCCGATTACCTCTGGACAAGCACGACGCTCGACGTGACGCAGCGGTTCGAGTTCATCCGCAGCGACGACTCGACCCACGAGAACGGAATCGAGATCACCGTGACGGTCCGAAACCGCGCCGAACAGCCCGTTGACGTCGCCGCGCGGCTGCTGCTCGACACGTATCTGGGCGAAGAGACGAACACCCACTTCGTGACCGATCGTGGCGACCGGATCGCCACCGAGCGCGCGATTGACGCAGGCAGCGGTATTCGCTTCGTCCGCAGCGTCGCGACACCCGACGACCCGATCGGGCTGCAGATAATGGTTGCCGACGCACAGGTCACCGCCGGCACGCTGTCGGTCGCGAACTGGCGCCGCCTGACCGAGGCGACGTGGGCGTTTCAGGCGAACGACACGCGAAACTTCAACCGGCTGCCGTACTCGATCAACGATTCGGCTGCGCTGATCGTCTACGAGCCGCAGACGCTCCGGACCGGGGAAGTCTACCGAGTGGTCGCGCGGGTCGGGCTCCCGTCCAACGCGCGATTCCTTGATCCGACGACGACCGCCGCAACCACCCGCGACACCGACCTGACCGGTGCCCTGATAGATCGGGTCCGGCTGATCCTCAAGCGAATCGACGAGATCTCTGAATCCGACACGGTGACTGCCGAAGAGGTCGAGACGCTCCGGGCGGAACTCCGGCTCCTGAGCGAACTGATCCGTGGACGGTAGCCGTGCCGGCTCAGAAACCCCTCGCCCGCGCGGATCGACTCCTGAAGGCTCGCCGGTACGCTGAAGTACTATCGCTCCTGGAGTCCCAGGTCTTTCTCTACCGCGACAGCGCCGCGTTCTACCGGATACTCGGGACCGCGTGCCTGTATACCGGCGATTACGGCGGAGCGCACTCGTACCTCCAGCGGGCCGAGCAGCTCGGTCCGGGCAACACGAGCGTCCAGCTCGGGCTCGCGGCTGTGTCGCTGCGCCGGCGTGAAGTACCGACGGCGCTGCGACTGCTGCTCGAGATCCTCGACCGCGAACCTGGCAATCAGCACGCCCGCCGTGCGCTTGCGATGATACGCAGGACCGAGGATCCGTCGGAGTTCGTCACGATGGCCGAATCGGGGGCGCTGAGAAGGGTCTTTCCGCCGATCGGTTATGCGCTGCCACGATGGGTTCCGATGGCAGTCGCCGTCACGCTGTTGGCTGCGGCGGCGATCGTATTCATTCCGCCGATCGTTCGTGATGCGCTGTCGCGCCGCCCACAACGAACGGGCGCCGAAGCGATCGCCCGTACCGATCTGCCCGCGACCCTCACGGCGAGCAGCGACCACGCCCGCTACACGCTCACCGACGCAGAAGTGGCGAGGACGCTCGACAGGATCGGCGAGTACTTCAACTCGTTCCGTGACAACCTCGCGCGCCGCGAGGCAAACCGCCTGCTGTTGTCGAATGCTGGACCGCTCGTGAAGGAACGGGTACGGCTGGTCAGCAGCTACTTTCGCGTTCCGACCTTCGCGGACTTCAGCGACAACTTCTCGTTCGCCGACGTCGAGCGTGAACCGTGGCTCTACGAAGGTACGCACGTGCGCTGGAGCGGGCAGACGACGAACATCTCACTCGGCGACGACGCGGTACGCTTCACGCTCCTGGTTGGATACCAGGACCAGCGAGTCCTTGACGGTACGGTCAACGTGACGGTTCCGTTTGCGGCCGACGTTCAGCCCGGCGCGGTTGAGCTCATCGGTCGTGTGAACGCGACCGATGCCGGCTTTTCGCTGACCGCGACGAGCATCCGCCGGATAGTCGTGCGGTCGCAATGAGAGCGGTCGTTCAGCGAGCGATCGACGCATCGGTCACGGTCGACGGATGCGCGGTGGGGCGGATCGCGAATGGTCTGATCGTATACGTGGGGGTCGCGTTGGGAGACGGCCCGGCCGACGCCGACTATCTCGCCGACAAGGTCGTCAATCTCAGGATCTTTCCCGACGAATCGGGACGCATGAACCGGTCGCTCGTCGACCGCTACGGTGACGATCCGGACACCGGGCTACTCGCGATCAGCCAGTTCACCCTCCTTGCCGATACGCGAAAGGGCCGCCGCCCGAGCTACAACGCCGCCGAATCGCCCGAGCGTGCAGTTGTGCTCTTTGATCGCTTCGTCAGCGAAGCTTCCAGACGGGTCCGCGTCGAAACGGGGCGATTCGGCGAACACATGCACGTCGCTTACGTGAACGACGGACCGGTCACGATCCTTGTCGACTCGCGCCGCGAGTTCTGACGGCTCAGAGCGGGCCAGCGCTACACAAAGAGCTTCATGCTCGACAAGTATTTCCGCGCATCGAACGGATCGAAGAACGGCGAAAGACTGCCGTCCTCGTGCATCCGCATCACCACTTCCGCGCTCAGCTTCGCGGACGATACGACGTGAAGGAACGGCATACGCGACTTCAGCGCGTCCGAGCAGTGCACGCTGTCGACAACGACCACGCGCTTGAGCCAGCCGTCCTCGTGAAGCGCGACGAGTCGCTCCACTGCGGGATCGGAGAAGACAGGGTGGACCGCAGCGATGTTGATAGACCCGACGCCGCGCCGGGTCAACTCGCGAACGAGCGCGTCGACCGAACCGGCGGTATCGATCATATCGTCGACGATCCAGATCTCCTTCCCCTCTATCTCCGTGTCGGAGAGAATATTGATCGATTCGATCGTGTTCGCTTCGCGGTAGTTGCGCTGCTTGTGCGCGATGACCAGGTCGGCGCCGAACGCGCGCGCGAAGCGCTTCGCGACGCCTTCTCCACCTGCGTCGACCGAACAGAAGATCCACCGCTTCTGAACATCGGACTCGAGCGTCTCGATGCTCTTGATGAAGGTGTCGGTGATGTACTCCTTCAGCAGAACCGTCGCAGGGATGTCCTCGATCGCGCAGAGCGTCGGATCGACGACGGTTCGCGATTTGTCGGAGTGCAGGCTGTACGTCAGGATATGATTGACGCCCAGGCTCATCAGCGTCTTGTAGTGAACCCAGAACCCCACCGAGTTCCGGCGCGTCGTACGATCCGACCGTGATGACGAACAGTACGGTTCGAACAGCGTGATCCGGCCGGCGGCCGCCCGCCGCAGCGCATCGACGGTGTGGTAGAGCTCGAGCTTGTTCTCTTCGACCGACAGACCCTTGCCGTTGCGCCCGGCGCTCGAGAACAGGTATACGTCCTTACCGCGCAGGCTCGAGTTGACCTCGACCTCCATTTCGCCGTCGGCGAACTTCACGGTCCGCAGCTTCCCGACGAACTCGGCGCTCTGGTTGACGCTGTGGAACTCCGGGAATGTCTCCATGTGGTACGCGACGCGAGCGGTGTACTCGTCCATCGAGCGCGTCGAGAGAATCAGCAGGTCGCCTCGCATAGCCCGAGTCTACCCGCCGCGCCCCGGTCGGTCAAATACCGGCGCGCAGGGTCAACGCAATCCTGCGCGCGCTCTCCCGCGCGGCGGCCGACAGCGACGGCGACCGCGACAACCGTGCGATCTCGCGCAGATACTCGGCTGCCGCGACCCCGGGGCGCGCCTCCACGATGCGAGCGGCCGCGATGATTGCGGTGTGCGACGCCAAGTCGTGATGCCCCGCTTCCAGCTGCGCGACCGCCCGGCGGAGCACGTGCATGGCCTGCACGTGCATGGCCAGCCGCTGCGGCGAGTCGTCGGGACCGCGGTCGAGCTCCGCAGCGGCTTCGATCAGCCCCGAAACGAGCGACCAGTCGGTGAACTGCGCTGCGTACGCGACAAGCTCCCGTGCGACCGCGTGACGACCGCTGCCGTGCAGCAGGACGAGCAGCACCGATTCGTTCTGCTCGACGCTCCAGCCCGGAACTCCGCGTCGCAGCGCGCGAGCGAATACTTCGGGGGCAAAGGGAACAGCGACGGGTTCGGGGTCGGCGAGGAACAGATACGCATCGGCGATCGTCTGCGAGTATCCGGCGCTCGCCATGTAGCGAATCGCGGCCGTCGTCAGCCGCGGGTCGGCCGGTCGGTCGCCCGACGGATCCGCCCACGCACGGCCAGCGGTAGCCATCATCACGATCGCGAACACCACAGTCAGCACGGCCAACCGCCGCAGGAGTCCCATACCGTCATGATCGGTAGCTTGACCGGCTAGATTACCGGAAGATATTATCTGAAGTTGAAGCACCGGCTGCATAATCGACGTTAATTGTGCATGCTCACGCCTTCGGGAGGGGATCATGGCTAAGAAGTCCGCGGTATCGAACACACCGACGGTAGCATCCGACGCAGGATCAGAAGAGAAGCAGCGCGCGATCGAAGCCGCACGACTCCAGATAGAGAAGCAGTTTGGTCAGGGCTCGCTGATGAAGCTCGGCGCGCGGACCAACCATGCCGGTATCGAAACAATACCCTCCGGATCGATCCTCCTCGATGAGGCGCTCGGACTCGGCGGATACCCGAAGGGGCGCATCCTCGAAATCTACGGGCCTGAGTCGAGCGGGAAGACCACGCTCGCGCTTCACGCGATCGCCGAGGCGCAGAAGAAGGGCGGGATCGCAGCGTTCATCGATGCCGAGCACGCGCTCGACCCGGTCTACGCGCGAAACCTGGGCGTCAATATCGACGAGCTGTGGGTTTCCCAGCCCGACACCGGTGAGCAGGCGCTCGAGATAGCCGAGTCGCTCGTCCGGTCGGGTGCGGTCGACATCATCGTCGTCGATTCGGTCGCCGCGCTCACCCCGCAGGCGGAAATCGACGGCGACATGGGCGACAGTCACATGGGACTGCAGGCGCGACTGATGAGCCAGGCGCTCAGGAAACTGACCGGCACGATCTCCAAGAGCGGAACGTGCCTGATCTTCATCAACCAGATCCGCATGAAGATCGGCGTCATGTTCGGAAATCCGGAGACCACGACTGGCGGGAAGGCGCTGAAGTTCTACACATCGGTACGGCTCGAGGTACGCCGGATCGAAACGATAACCCAGGGCGCCGACAACGCGATCGGAAACAAGGTGCGCGTGAAGGTCGTCAAAAACAAGGTCGCGCCGCCGTTCCGCAAGGCCGAGCTCGAGATCATGTTCGGCGTCGGTATTTCCGCGTCCGCGAGCCTGCTCGACGCCGCGCTGAAGCACGATCTGCTCCAGAAAAGCGGCAGCTGGTACTCGTACGGAGACGAACGGATCGGACAGGGCAGGGAGAACGCGAAGCAGTTCCTGGAGACCAACACCGATATCGCGACGAAGCTGGAGACCGAGCTGCGTGAGAAGATGTTCGCTCACGTCAACGACGCGCCGAAGAAGCGCGATGCGCCTCCGGCCGACGACCCACCGGCGGTTGCGGCGGTCCGTGAACCAGCAGCGGCGAAGCGACCCGTTGCCGCGGTAGCGGGTGCTGCAGCCGCGGGTGCCGGCGATGATGAGTACGAGGGCGATTCCGACGGCGCCGATGACTCGTACGCCGAAGACGAGCTGTTTTAGCGCGGGGCCTTTACCCGAGCGGAGCCGCCTCAGTATAATCAGAAGGCCTTGACGTCGCCCCAACACGAATCGAGTCCGAATCACCACGTCCGTCTCGACCAGTTCGAAGGGCCGCTCGATCTGCTCCTCTTCCTGATCAGGAAGGCGGAGATCAACATTTACGATATCCCGATTCACCAGATCACCGAGCAGTATATCCAGTTCCTTGAGTACGCCGCTCAGATCGACCTCGACAGCATCACCGAGTTCTACGGGCTTGCAGCGACGCTGCTACTCATCAAGAGCCGCATGCTTCTGCCCACCGAGTTCACCGACGATGACGACTACGAGGACCCGCGGCAGGAGCTGGTGCAGCGGCTGATCGAGTATCAGAAGTTCCGCAAGCTCAGCGACCTGATGACCGACCAGGAGCGATCCGCGGAGTGGACGCTTGAACCACGCCGCAATCAGCGTTCGTTCGACTTCGTCGACGATGAAGAACTGTGGCAGCAGATCGACGTATGGGACCTCCTGCAGACCTTTTCGGCAGTGATGGCGAACCTGACGCCGGAACGCATCATCGACCTCTACGAAGAGGTCTCGATCAACGAGAAGATCTCGCTGATCAACGAGCTGCTCGAGACGCGCGGAGAGTTCCTGTTCACCGACATCGTCACGCGCCCCGACTCGGTGATGGACGTCGTCTGCGCGTTCCTGGCCGTGCTCGAGGCGGTCAAGTCGAGCGGTATCGGCGTCTACCAGAACCGGCTGTTTGGCGACATCCGGATACGTCGCCGGCAGCGACGGGAGCTATCCAACGATGAATCTTGACACCGAAGCGGCGCTGATCGAAGCCATCCTCTACCTGGAGGTGGATGCGGTCGATCTTGCGACGCTGCAGCGTATCAGCAAGCTGTCGCGCGACGTCGTACTCGCGTCGCTCGAGCGCGTGAAGGAAACCTACGCGCGCGACGAGCACGGTCTTGAGCTCGTCGAGATCGCAGACTGCTACACGCTCGGGCCCAAGAAGCACCTTGGCCCCGCGCTGCGTGACCGGTACGGCAAGAAAAACGACGCCCGGCTCAGCCGCGCCGCGATGGAGACCCTGTCGATTATCGCGTACTCGCAGCCGATAACCCGGACCGAAATCGAGAACCTGCGCGGGGTGAACGCCGACGCGATGATGCGCCTGCTGCTCGGCCGCGACCTGATCAAGGAAGTTGGCAAGAAGGATGCACCTGGACGTCCGACGCAGTACGGAACCACCCGCCACTTCCTTCAGCTCTTTGGCCTGTCGAGCATCGCAGACCTCCCGAAACTCGACGAGGCCGATGAACAGAGGTTCGCCGATGAGTGAGCGTGAGACGCTGCGCCTCCAGCTCTACCTGGCAAGAGCCGGAGTTGCATCACGACGCGCGGCCGAGCGGCTGATCACCGAGGGGGCGGTCACCGTCAACGGAGAGATCGTCACGCAGCTGGGAACCAAGGTATCGACCGATGACGACGTGCGCGTGAACCGAACGCGCGTGCGAATCGAGCAGCAGCACGTCTACGTCGCGCTCAACAAGCCGCGACGCTACCTCTGTTCTGCCTCCGACCCCCAGGGACGTCCGCTCGCGTCATCGCTGCTTGAGCCGCACTTCCCGCAGCGGCTGTTCAGTGTCGGACGGCTCGACTTCCTGAGTTCGGGTCTGATCCTCTTCACCAACGATGGCGAGTTCGCGCGGATCGCCGCCCACCCTTCCTCACGCGTAGAGAAGGAATACAGGGTAGACACGCAGCAGCCGATCCCCGAGGATCTGCTGAAGCAGTACCGCGCGGGCGTCGTCGTCGACGGAGACCGCTACACGCTTGCGTCATACCGCTTCAAGACACCGCGGAGCGTCGTGCTGACCCTGGTCGAGGGCAAGAACCGCGAGATTCGCCGCGTGTTCGCAAGCTGGCGAATCACCGTGAAACGCATTCACCGCGTGCGGATCGGAATCGTCGAGCTGAAGGAGCTTCCGAGCGGGCAGTATCGCCCGCTCTCTCGCAAGGAGATTGACTGGTTTCTGACGCACGGCAGACCGTCGCGCGGCGGCGGCCGCTCGGCAAGACCGACCGGCCCGACGTCCAACGATACAGATGGAGGTAGCGATGACGATCGCGATTGACGGGCCAGCCGGCTCCGGCAAATCGACCGTCGCGCGTCGCGTCGCCGAACGGACCGGGTTTCTCTACCTCAACTCCGGATCATTCTACCGCGCGATCACGTGGAGCATTCTGGAGGCGGGTTTCGATCCAGCTCAGACGCACGACTTCGCCACCGTAGCGGCCACGATCGCGACGCAGACCCGGATCGACATCGATCCCGACGGCGCGGCAGACGGCCTGTCCGTCAACGGAAAGCCGCTCCGCGGCGAGCTGCGCACGGCGGCCATCGACGCGCACGTCGCCGTCGTCTCATCGGAGCCGGCCGTTCGCGAATCGGTCAACGAGCGGCTCCATGAGCTTGCGCGCTCGCGCGACGTCATAGCGGAGGGGCGCGACATGGCTACGGTCGTCTTCCCCGACGCAGACATCAAGATCTACCTCGACGCATCGCTCGAAGCGCGCGCGAGGCGACGCACCGACGAGATCCCGGACGCCAACCTTGTCGATGTACGCGACCGAATCGCCGAACGAGACCGAATTGACGCAACAAAACCGGTTGGACGCTTGAAAGTCGACCCCGCGGCGTTGTACATTGATACTTCACACTTGACGCTTGATCAGGTTTGTGACACTGTGATGCAAACCATACAGCATAAAATCCAAAAAAAGGGGCAATGAACCAGTCATGACAGACAGCGATGCACCGAACACCGCGACGACCGCGCAACAGCAACTCCAGGAGGCGCTGCAGGAGCAGTACCTGCAACCCTTGGATGAGTTGGAGGTGGGGCAGCTGGTGGAAGGAACTGTAATTCAGACTGGCTCGGAAACCACATTCATCGATATCGGGTACAAGTCGGAAGGTCGAGTTCCTACCGAGGAGTTCGATGAACCACCGAAAGTGGGAGACATCGTCGAGGTAGTCCTTATCAATAAGGAGACCCTCGGTGGCGGTGTCGTCGTTTCCAAGAGCAAGGCTGATGA
This sequence comes from Spirochaetaceae bacterium, assembly GCA_007694025.1. Classification (GTDB taxonomy): domain Bacteria; phylum Spirochaetota; class Spirochaetia; order DSM-27196; family SLST01; genus SLST01. The sequence continues at coordinate 3,975 of RECL01000183.1, read as the reverse complement.
AAAGAGATTCTGGAAGGTTCTCAAGGACGCATTCACCGACCGGACCCCGGTCGACGGGACCATAGCCAAGTCGATCAAGGGTGGCTTCGAGATCGACCTGGGGCACAAGATCCGTGCGTTCAACCCGATCTCCAAGATCGATGTCCGCCGCGTCGACAACCCTGAAGAGTACGTGGGCCTCAAGACAAAGTTCTATGTAGAAAGAATCTACAGCGAAAGCAGGGTCAACATTGTCCTGTCGCGTCGATCCTATCTGGAGGAAGAAGCCGCGAAGCACAAGAAGGAGTTCTTCGAGCACGTCGAAATCGCAGACGTCGTCGAAGGCACCGTCAAGAGCTTCACGTCGTTCGGCGCGTTCGTCGACCTTGGCGGGTTCGACGGACTCCTGCACATCAACGACATGAGCTGGGGGCACGTGAATCGCCCCAAGGACTACGTGAAGCGAGGTCAGGTGCTTCAGCTGAAGGTCATCCGGATGGATCCGGAGACGCAGAAAATCAACCTGAGCCTGAAACACCTCACCGAAGACCCGTGGAACCACTTCGAGGCGAAGTACTCGGTCGACCAGGTAGTCAAGGGCAAGGTCACGAAGCTGACCGACTTCGGCGCGTTCATCGAGGTCGAAGAAGGCATCGAGGGTCTCGCGCATATCTCCGAGCTCAGCTGGGTACAGCGCGTGAGCCATCCGAAGGAGATCCTGAAGATCGGCGACGAGGTCGAAGCGAAGATCCTCGACTTCGACGTTCCTGCCGGCCGTGTATCGCTCGGGCTGAAGCAGGTCCTGCCGAACCCGTGGGACACGATCACGAACAAGTTCCCCGAAGGTCTGCGCGTCACCCGAAAGGTGAAGAAGCTGACGAATGCGGGCGCGTTCATCGAACTCGAAGAAGGGATCGACGGGTTCCTCCACGTAGACGATCTGAGCTGGACCACGAAGTACAAGAACCCGGGAGCCGTGCTGACCGAAGGCGAGGAAGTGGAGTGCATCGTCATCCAGACCGACCCCGAGCACCACAACATCCGGCTCGGAGTCAAGCAACTCTCTGAGGATCCGTGGGAGAGTCTGCGCAAGGCGTACCCCGAACGAAGCATCATTGACGGCGAAGTGACAAACATCACCGACTTCGGAGTCTTTGTCCGCGTGCAGGGTGGAGTCGAAGGGCTCATCAACAAGGCGCAGCTCGCCGACCCGAACGACGCGACCTTCGAGCAGGCGGTCGCGAAGATCAAGATCGGCGACAAGATTCGCGCTGTTGTGACCGAACTGAACACCACCAGGCAGAGATTGTCGCTGTCGGTTCGGGAGCTCTCGCGTCAGGAGCAGCGTCAGGAGATGCAGAAGTACATCGGCGACGAAGACGCATCGACCTTCACGCTCGGCGACATGCTGAGGGACAGGGAGAACGACTGAACCCGGGGGGAGACCCCCGGCACGGTCTGACATCGAGATGTTCAAGGGCCCGATCGATCCACAGAAGTTCGAGACCCTGATCGAACTCAATGTCCTTATCAACTCCGATTACTCCGAACCAAGGACGCTGCTGACGCGTATCCTTGAATCGGCGACCCGGTTGACCGAGGGCGAAGCGAGCTCACTGCTGCTCGCGAACAAGGAAACCGATCGGCTCTACTTCGAAATCGCGCTTGGCACCAAGGGCGCCGACGTACAGAAGTTCAGCCTGGCGCGCGGTGAGGGCATCGCCGGCTGGGTCTACGAGCACAACCGGTCGCTCGTTGTCAACGATGTAGCGTCGGACCCTCGTTTCTTCGGCGAGATTGGCAAGAAAGTCGGCTTCACGACCTCCAGAATCCTCGCGGTGCCGATGCGCATCCGCGACGAATGCGTAGGCGTCATTGAGATAATCAACCGAGTCAACGGCAAGGACTTCGTCGAAGACGATCGCCAGTGGCTTGAGGTCTTCGCGAATCAGGCAGCGCTGACGATCCAGAACGCACGATCGTTCGAAAAGGCGCGTGACGAAATCATCCGGCTGCAGGATCAGATCGTGACCGACCGCGGATACCACACGTTCGTCGGCTCGAGTCCCGCGATCCAGGAAAAGCTCGATCTGGTCGCGCGCGTCGCAAAGACCGACAGCTCGGTCCTGATCCTCGGAGAGAGTGGGGTGGGCAAGGAGCTGTTTGCCGAGCAGATCCATCTCCAGAGCAGACGCGCCGACCAGCCATTGATCCGCGTGAACTGCGCGGCGCTGCCCGAATCGCTCCTGGAGAGCGAGCTGTTCGGCCACGTCAAGGGCGCGTTCACCGACGCGAGCACCGACCGACGCGGCAGGTTTGAACTCGCCGACCGGGGAACGATTTTCCTGGATGAGATCGCCGAGCTGCCTCTGTCGATCCAGGCCAAGATGCTCAGGGTCATCCAGCAGCGCACGTTCGAAAAGCTCGGTTCGAGCGACCCGGTCACGGTTGACGTGAGGATCATCGCGGCGACGAACAGAGACATCGAACAGGCGGTCGCAAGCGGCGCGTTCAGGAGCGACCTCTACTACCGGCTGAACGTGCTGCCGCTGCACATCCCGCCGCTGCGAACGCGGCAGGAAGACATCATGGAGCTTGCGCAGTTCTTCCTGCAGCGCTTCAAGCGCGAGACGAACAAGCCAATCCGCGGTTTCAGCGACGACGCGATGGAGACGCTCCTTTCGTACAGCTGGCCAGGCAACGTCCGGGAACTGGAAAACGCGGTCGAACGCGCCGTTGTCATCTGCCAGACCGACTACATCGCTCCAAGCGACCTGGTTCTCAAGGACACCGACTCGATCGCCGACGCCCGGACCGGCGACCGCACGCTCAAGGAGTCGGTCAACATGTTCAAGCGACACTGTATCGCGAACGCGCTCAGGACCAACGGCTGGAACCAGACCGAGACCGCGAAAAAGCTCGATATTCAGCGAACGTATCTGTCACGACTGATCAAGGACCTCGATATCACGAAGTAGAAGGAAGACCATGGCCAACAAGACGCACGCAGACACCAAGAAATCGTTCGGCGACCACCTCATCGAGTTCCTCACCAGATTCCGGGTCCCCCTGCTCGTGATCGTTGTTGCGATCGGCGTGTTGACGGCATCGCTGGTGATTTACATCGCGGTCCGCAACAACCGCATCGAGCAGTCGCTGCTCGCGGTCGAGACGCTCGCCGACGACTTTTCGGCCGTCTCCGGACTCGACCGCGCTCAGCGCGAGCAGCGGATCGCCGCGATCGGCGAACGCGCCGACGAAATTGCCTCCCGTTACACGGGAATGTACGCTGAGGCAAGAGCGCGCATGATCCACGCGCAGGCGCTCTACGACGTCGGACGCTACGACGAAGCAGCAACGCAGTTCCTCTCCGCGTCGTTCGTGCGGTCGGCGGCGGGAACCTACCTTGCGCCGTCGGCTCTGATGAATGCGGCGGTAGCGTTCGAGCTCGCCGGCGGCAGCGAACGCGCGGTTGAAGTGTTGCGCAAGATCGCGGATGAGCACCCGGGTTCGGCGCTCGCCTCGCGCGCGCTGTTCTCCACCGGACGCCTGCTGGAGTCTCTGGGCCGGGTGGAAGACGCGACCGACGCGTACAATCGTCTGATAGACGATTATCCCACAAGCAGTTGGACAAACCTGGCACGCAACCGTATAATCTCGCTGACGGTCGAGGGGCGCATCGGCGGCTGACAGCGCCCCGAAAGGTGCGCACGCCCCAAAGGGAGCGCACGCCCCGAAGGGAGCGTATGGCACGGAAACTGTTGAAGACACAGTACTTCTCGCTCGTGATCGCCACGATCGTGTTCGGTCTGTTCGTAGCACTGGCGGCGTTCACCGCGATCCCCGAGCGACTCGAGCTCAGGGTCCTGAACGTCCACTTCAACCTGCGCACGCTGACCACCCGCAGAACGATCCAGGAGGGCGTAGTCTTCCAGGAACGCAACCCGGCGATCAGCCCGTCGATCGAGATCATCGCGGTCGACACGAGCAGCCTCA
>RECL01000413.1 GCA_007694025.1 Spirochaetaceae bacterium | reverse complement strand
CCTGCGCCGCGCCTGGCTCGACCCGACTGTTCTGCCAAAGATCGACGACGCGATGAGTCAGATCGAGGCGAAGTAGTCCGTGCTGCGGTGGATCGTCGCCCTGGCCTAAGAAGCGACGGGTCGGCGAAGCCCGATGAGTCCCCAGACCGCGATCGTCGATCCGAACGCGATCGTTCCGAGCTTCCCTCCGGCCCCGTCGAGGTGCGGACACGCGTAGAGGAAAACGAGTCCGCTGAAAAGGCCGGCGACACCGACAAGCGCCAGATTCGGCAGACGGGACGGCGAGCTCATGCCCGCGAACGACGCGCAGAACGCCACGACCGCGAGTATCGGCCCCAGGTCGGGTCCGTGAACAACCGGCAACAGGAGGCCGGCAACGACGCCGACGAGCGCCGATGCGACGACCGGACCATTTCCAAGGTGTACGCTCAACGCGTACGTGACGACGGCCGCGATCACCGAGTACGCGACGATCCACAGCGCATCGGTCCCGGTCGGAATCGCGACGCTCCCGAGCCCGCAGCCGACGACGAACGACGCCGACACGGCCCCGGCGAACGCGATCGTCCCGAGCTTGCCCCCGAAGCCGTTGAGCACGTCGCGCGACAGGACGAAGACCAACCCCGCGATCGCGCCGGCGACGAGCACCCATCCAAAGAGCGCGAAGACATTCGGCGATGACATACCGACGAATGAACCGCAGAAGATGGCAACCGCGTGTTTCTTCAATAGCGCGGCACCAACCAGGCCGATCAGCCCCGACGCTACGACGGCACCGAGCGCGAACTCCACACTCACCAGAAAGGTGAGCGCGGCTCCGCCAAACACCATCGTGAAGTCGGTCACCGCGCCGGTAACGGCCGCTCGGCGGCCGGGCTGCGCGGCAGTAGCGACCTCCGACGCTGGAAGAGCCGACCGATCGTGTTGCATCTCACGGTAGAGCCCGATCACGAGCCCGAACAGCACGACCGCCTTCGCGACCGACAGCACGGGGGCGATCATCACGGTCTCTACAAAGCTGAGCACGAAGAGTACTATCGTCGTGGCCGACAGGATGAGGTAACCGGTCCAGCGCAGAGCCGTCGACGCCTTCATCGGCACAGTCTCGATCGTCCCCGCCGAGCTGTCAAGCCGTTGGTCGATTCCCTGTCCTACCGCAACCGCAGCACGGTCACGTCACGCGCCGGCGCGGTGAGCGCGAGCGTCCGGCCGTCCACCGTCGCATCGGCCCCGCGGTGCGCCTCGGCCCGGGTGAACTTCGACTCACCGTTCACCGTAATGCGCACGGGGATATCCTGACGCTTCGGGTTCGCGACCCAGAGGTAGGTTCCCCCGTCGCCGTCGTGGATGCGCACGCGGATCCGCGGATCGCTCCGCGTCACGAGCTGCGTCTTGCCGGAGAGCGCGAAGAGCTCACCAAAGAACTCCCCGCACCGGTCGCCGTCGTGCACGGTATAGCCGCGGCCGAGCATCGTGCCGATCAGGAGCGTGCGGCCCTTGCCGAAGTCGTTCTGAACCGCAGCGACGCGTCCGTCGGTGTACCATCCGACAGCGGTGCCGGTGGTCGGCTTGTAGCTCTGGAGGTACGACCCGCCCCAGGTGAATGCGCCAAGCACGTTCACCTCCAGATCGTCCAGGAGATCAGGGGTGAACTCGACGTACGACTCCCGGGCGCCGAACAGCTCGTCCAGGCCCAGGTTGGGTTGGACCTCACCAACGTGCGCGCGATCGCCCCAGTACGCCGGGCACCCCTCGCTGACCAGCGTCCCGCCGTTAGCCACCCACCGCTTGATCTTCGATGCGGTCTCGCTCGTGAGCATCACCGGGAACGGAAGGTAGAGGAAGTCCCAGTCGTCGATGTCGTCGATGTGGACGAAGTCGGGCTGCACGTTGTTGTCGTGGAAGCCACGGTAAGCGCCTTCGTAGCTGTCGGAGAAGAGCTTGGTGTTCTTCTGCTGCGCGTAGAGAAAGAGCTGCGACTCGGGAACGAACAGGATTCCCACCTCGCCCTTGACCGGTCGGCTCTTCCACAGATCGACCTGTTCGGGTGCCTGCGCCCACCGTGCGACGATCGTCGAGATCTCGGACCGGTCGGTCCGACTCCCGTCCATACCGTACGGCCCGAACGCGCCGAAGAGCACGCCGTCGAGGAGCGGCCGCCAGCGAAGGTAGAGCGTCCCCGATGCGCCGTGCATGTAGCTCGTGAGGTTCCAGTAGCGGATGTCCTCCGGGTAGCAGATGCGGCCTTCGTCGCGCGGCTTGCCCAGAACGTTCCCCTGAAGCCAGAGTGGACCGCCGTACGCCTCCGCGTGCCACCACGGCTTGCCGCGGCTCGCGCTACGCACCAGGTCCATCGCCTGCGCCTGCCTCCACGGTTCGTCTCCGTGCCGGGACGATCCCCACGTCAGTCCGAAGCTGTCGACGATCGACGCCGCGCGCCAGTCGTCGCAGACCGCGGGAGCGTGACGCCTGAGCGTCATCGCGATGCCGTGCGCGGTGATCCGGTGATTCGGGTCGCGCTCGGCGATGATGTCGCGCCGCCACGCCATCTCCGCGTGCGCGTTGTCGATCCGGAACTGCAACCAGTCGATCGAGTCGCTATACGGCTGCAGATGCCGCGGCGGCACGACGTCGGCCCACTCCGCAAGCCCGGGTCTCCACCACGCCTCGTGCAGCGCTTCGAGTGACCCGTACTTCGCCTTGAGCCAGTCGCGGAATCGCTCGAGCGTACCACCGCAGTAGCACGTACCTTCGTGGACATTGCACTCGTTCCAGATGTCGTACCCACCGAGGCCCGGGTGATCCTTGTACCGGTCGACCAGCCGTGTCAGAAACTCCTGTG